>MWBF01000266.1 GCA_002068935.1 Chloroflexi bacterium ADurb.Bin325 | reverse complement strand
GCGCGGATCACCTCGCCCGCGCGGGCCGGGTAGACGTTGTTGCCGAAATAGCCGATGCAGACGACGGGGAAGAGCGCGGCCAGCGAGACCGGCTTCAGCGGCCGCAGCAGGTAGTGCCAGCGCCAGGTGCGCGCCCAGACCGCGCCGAAATAGACCGCGATGCCGGGCAGGATCCAGCCGTAGTTCGCCCGCCGCAGGTACAGGCCGACCTCGCCGAGGTGTAGCCCGCGCAGCGAAACCCAGATAAAGAACAGGCTGACGAGAAGGCCGAAAAGGATCTTCCAACGCCTGCGCACGAAATCGCGCATCGATTCCCTCGCCCGTGTGCTGATGGCGACTTTTTCGAGATGATAACGGGCGGGCCACGGCCAACTTGCCCGCGCGCCCGCCCGATTCCGGTGTCAGATCTGCCGCAAACGCGCGGCCTAGGCCTCGACTGGGGTCGGGGCTGCCATCGTCATGCCCGTCTTGGCCAGGACCTTCTCCAGCGCCATCGTGTGGCTGCATACCCCGCGCTGCGCAAAGAAATCGCACTCGCACTTCCAGGCGCCGTGCTCGAACACCACATGATATGACTGATGCTTGCCTTTGAACAGGATCTCGACGCTCGCGACCTCCATGCGTTCGGGTTCCTGCGCATATTCGCGAGCTTTGCTGATCTTAGCGATCATCGCCGAATCCATGAGAGGGCCTCCTTTAGATTGGCGTACCAGATAGACCTGCCTGCGCAGGTCAAAGACACAAAAAGCACCGCAGCGTCAGACGCCTCGGTGCTTCGACAGGATAGCGGCATGAGGGCCCATCATTTCGCTTGCGACACCCTCCTGTGTGCTGTAGGGGCCCACGCGCATCGGGCTCCTATGCTCCGAGTATACCCTTGCCGGCAGGGAATGTCAAACCATCCTGGCCGCCGCTCCCACACCGATTGCCCTACGCCGCGCTTACAGCGTCAGGGCCGATTCCGAGCCGGCCAACAGATAGAACCGCACCCCCTGGACATCCTGGGCGATGAGCGTCAGGCCGACGCCGCCCTGCCGCGTCCAGAGCTGCCGCGAGGCCTCGGCAAGCTGCTCGCTCAACACCTGCTCCGCATCGTCGGTGAACAGGCCGAGCCGCGTCCACAGCAGGCCCTGGCGCAGCAGCTCGACGCGCGCCTGGACGCCTTCGACCTCGTCCAGCGTATCGAGCTGTTGGCCGTAGCCGTTGATCAGGGCCGTGAAGACCTCGGCCAACTGCGCGTCGATCGCGGCCGCGTCCGCCTCCCACTCCGGGACCAGCGCCAGGCCATAGCCGCCCCGCGCAGCCCGCGCCTTGATGGTCAGCCAGACGGCGCGGTCGTGCAGGAGCGCCAGCCGGTCGGCCAGCGCCAGGGTGTCCGCGGTATCATAGAACGCCGCGCGCGCGGCGTCCTCGTTCCGCAGGGCCTGGGCCAACGCCTGCGCCAGGGTCTCGCGCGTGCTCGGCCCCGCGGAGAGCCAGCGCGCGGCAAGTCCCGCCGCGGCCTGCTGTCGCGCGGCCAGCGCAATCATCACCGGGTTCGGCAGCGCCACGGTCCCGCGCAGCGCGGGCAACAGCGAGGGCGAGGCCGTCACGACGACGCCCGGCCCGGCTGCATACTCCTCCAGCCGGCCCTCGATGGCCTGCGCGAGCTGCACGTCGCCCAGCTCGCGATAGTGCTGCGCCGTCTGGAGCAGGAGGTTGCGCCGCTGCGCGGGCAGCAGCGTCAGGCTGTAGCGGGCGACGTTCTCCGCCTGGGCCAGGCTCAGGCGGGCGATCCAGGCCCGGTCGAGTCGGGCATAGCCGGCCGCGACCTGCAACGAGATGTCCGCCCGCGCCAGGTCGTTGAGCGTGGGGCCGAGGCTGGCAAGATCCAGCGCGACCTGGTAGCATATGCGCGCCCGTTCCGGGTCGCGCGACTGCGCATCGCGCGCGAGCAGGAGCCAGTTCCCGCCCCGCAGGCTGTCCGGGATGAGCAGGGCGTAGGCCAGCGTAGCGTACGCGGTCTCGACCTCGCCCGCGCTCAGCGCCGCGCGCACCACACGGTCGTCCGGCTCGCCGGCCAGCGTCAGCACGGCGATATCGGGGGCAACGGCCTCGGCATTGACGGCGGCGACGGGGTTGACCCAGGCGATGGTCTCCGCGGGCTGGCGCGACAGATAGAAATAGGCTGCCAGCAGGCCCACGCCGGCCAGGGTCAGCAACACGACGGCGATAATCAGGAAGACCAACAGCCGCTTCGAAGTACGCTTGGCTTGCATGTGTCCTTGTCGAGAAGGATGGTTCGATTGCCCTGTGCGACACAGGCCGGGGCATGATAGCATAACATCGACTGGAGACCTAACCTGTCCGCCACATGACACAAAGGCAGCCCCGGCCCGCATCCGCCACAAACCTTGCCGCGACTGTTTTGCCTAAACCATCCGTCTGTGCTAGAATGGCCTTCGCTTTACAGCAGCCCCGTCTTCCTCGCGGGATCTGCCTGAAAACGGTGGGGTGTATTCAGAATCGGTCAGAACTGATCGGGCGAAGTGCTCTTCGATCGCGGGCGTCGCTGTGTGATGTACGCCGCTCAGGGGCGCGTAGCCGATCTCGAATACGCCCATCACAGTTGTTAGCCTCGAGGCCATCGCCGAGCGCCACGCCCGAGGAAACACGGCCTGGTTGAAGTCGCCGCCCTCCGGGTGTTCCGGGAGCGTCCTCAGCCTGCTGACATCACGTACAGGAGTACCGATAAATCGTATGGCAGTTACCCACTACCCCAAGCAGTCTCGTTTTGCGACCTGGCTGGAGGGAAAGCGGAGCCGCCGCATTCTGGATGTAGCGCTGGTGCTGCTACTGATTGCAGCGTTGCTCCTGCCTCCCGTCTCGCTGATCGAACGCGTGACTGATCTGGGCACGGTACGGGTCCCCGAGACCGGCGGCACCCTGAGCGACCCGGATGGGACACAGGTGATCTTCAATGCCGGCACGATTGCGCGGCCCTTCCGCGCCAGCCTCACCTCCATCCCGCGGGTGACGTTCCTGGCCGGCAACGCGGGGAACAACCTGCTCGACGCGGCAAAGACCATCCCGCAGAACCTCGTGGCGAAAAGCCCCTTCTATCAGTTGACCCTGCGCGGCGAGCCGCCGACGCAGTCGGTCTGGGTCGCGCCCATCCCCAACGACAGCGAGCCGTATGAGACGCTGGACGTGTACACCTGGGACAGCACGGCCAAGCAGTGGCAGTGGCTGCCGCACACCATCATCAGCGAGGATGACCAGATCGAGAGCCGGGTCAATGCCGTGCCGACCTCGCTGATGATCATGCAGACCAACCCCAAGCCCGCACTGGTCGCGATGGATGCGGCCCTGGCCGGCAACCTGCCGACGGACGGCAGTGGCGCGTTGGCCGAGGTGCATCCGAC
The DNA here is from genome assembly GCA_002068935.1 of Chloroflexi bacterium ADurb.Bin325. GTDB lineage: Bacteria > Chloroflexota > Anaerolineae > CG2-30-64-16 > CG2-30-64-16 > MWBF01. Next base: position 1,640 of record MWBF01000266.1, on the reverse strand, counting down.
CGGCCTGTATCTCGGCGGGAACGGCGCGATCGACGGCTCGGTCGATGCGACGTTCGACCAGCTCAGCGGCGCGTTCGCGGTCACGCCCGTCATCCGCAACTACGACGGCCCCATCGTCCGCACCGACCTGCTGGCGAACATGCTCGTCGACACCGCGCAGCGCGATGCGCACATCGACACGCTCGTCAATCTGGCGGTCGGCAACCTGTACAAGGGCGTCGACCTGGACTACCGCGGGCTGGACAAGAACCTGCGCGGGGAGTTCAACCAGTTCCTCAAGCTGCTCGCCGACCGGCTGCACGCGCAGGACAAGCAGCTCAGCGTGCGCGTGGAACCGGCCAGCCAGGTCGCCGAGGATCGCTTCGACACCGGCGCTTATGACTGGCAGGCCATCGGCATGCTGGCCGACACCGTGGGCATCCCCGCGCCGGTCGACCCGCGCGCCTATGTCCCCGGCGGGCAGTTCGACGCTCTGCTGCGCTACGCCGTGAGCCAGGTCGACCGGTTCAAGATCCAGCCGGTCTTCTCCGGCCGCAGCGTGGAGCTGGCCGGCAGCTATCTGCTCCAGAAAAGCTATAGCGACGCGCTCCAGCCGCTCATCGGCCGGGTCGCAGCCGACCAGACCGTCGTCGAGCCGGGCCAGCCGCTCAACCTGGCGCTGGTCTCCAGCCGGCCGACGAGCGGCCTCGTCTACGACCCCAACATCGGCGCTTATGTCTATCGCTATCAGGATGACCAGGGCAACGCGCGCACGGTCTGGCTCGAAAACTCGGCCAGCCTGAGCCACAAGCTCGAGATCCTCAAGCGCTACAACCTCCAGGGCTTCACGGTCGAGAACATCCCCGGCGACGGGCTGGACACGGATCTCTGGTCGCTCATGCGCAGCTACCAGCAGGGCCAGGCCCAGGAGATCCAGAGCGACTTTCTGGTCGAGTGGAACATCAAGGACGCCAACGGCCAGTTGTTGAGCCAGGTGCGTCCGCTGGCCGACCCGAACCTCGTCGTGGCCGCGCCGGATGCGCCGGGCGTCATGCAGGTGGAGGTCTCGGTCAAGGACCGCGGCCAGATGCTCGCCCGGCCCGAGGGCCAGGCGCTCATGGTCGCCACCTACACGCCCGTGCCAACGCCGACGCCGGAGTTCACGCCCACGCCGTCGCCCAGCCCCACGCCGGAGTTTGCGGAGCTGGTCGCCAACTCCAACGCCAACGTCCGCTCCGGCCCGGGCACGGATTACCCGCGGATCGGCACGCTGCGCGGGGGCGCGACCTACCGCATCGTGGGCCAGAACGAAAACGGCTCCTGGTGGCAGATCAACTATGACAACGGCACCGGCTGGGTCACGGGCGAGCTCGTGACCGTCCGCGGCAACCCTGAGTCGGTGGCTATCGTAATACCCTTGCCGCCTCCTACTCCGGCTCCGGCAGCGCCCGCGGCCGCTGCGCCGGCGGCGCAGCCCGTGGCACCACCACCCGTGGCATCCGGTAGTGGTATCGGTTTCGGCTATGGCGTGCAAGCCCATATGATCCATAACGACCAAGCCAGCAAAGTCTTTCAGATGACCAAGGCAATGGGCTTCAGCTGGGTCAAGCAGCAGATCGAGTGGAAGGCCTTTGAAGGAAGTCCGGGCCAGATCGATTGGG
>MWBF01000265.1 GCA_002068935.1 Chloroflexi bacterium ADurb.Bin325 | reverse complement strand
TAGCCGCCGCCAGCATCGAGCTGACCGCGGCCGACGCGCCGGCCTGCAACAGGATCTGTTCAGCCTGCGCGGCATCGTCCCGGTTGGCAGCCGCCTGCGCCTGCGACAGGCTGTCCTGCGCCAGGATGGCCTGCAGGGCCGGCTCGCTCTCGCCCGCGGTGTAATATTGCAACGAGGTCATCAGCGATGCCGTCAGATCCAACGGCTCAGCCACCAGCGCAAAGTCATTGATGCCGTCGTAGGGTCGGTAATAGCGCATCACCGCATCGCCCAGACGGTAATAGCTCTCCTGCTGCGGTTGCAGGGCGTTGTCCTCCTTGCTGGTCACCAGCAAGACGGCGTCGGGCGCGGCCGCCAGGCGCAGCATGCGTTGCAGGTCGTCGTTCACCGCCCAGCCGCCGTCAGCCTGGGGCAATAACAGGCCACGCGCGGCCAGACCGTCCGCCAGCTCGGCCCGGTCGGGCGCTGTTTCCGGCAACGCCACGGCCGGATGGCCGGCCGGCTGCGGGATCGCCGCCAGCTCCAACAGCAGGGCCAGCTCCTCGTCGCTGAGCCTGACCGAGCGGCTTTGCAGATAAACTCCTTCCCGCAGATACTCTCCCACTAGCCAGGTGGCCCCGGCCTGTGCATCGACGTGGATGTCGTAGCGCATATAACCGGGGTCCGCCGCGTCGTCGCACAGATGGGCATCGGCGTCGTAATAGCCGGCCGGCAGGGTCAGGGTCAGACTGGCGCCCGGCTCCAGTCGTTGGCCCGACCGCAGGCGATTGCGGCCCCAGAAGGTCTGCGAAGAAGCTTTTTTGACGCGCACCGAGCAGAGCGCGCCGTCGACGCCGTTGATCACGGTCAGGCTGGCGTCGCCGGGACGCCCCGCGCAGCCGGTCAAGGCCAGCGCCAGCAGCAGGCAGGCGATAAGCGCGCCCCTCCCGATGGGCACGCTGCGCCGTGCAGCGTGCAGGGGCGAGGCGGTGTTGCTTCTGCTCTCCTCGGCCATGGCTTCATCCCTTGTGATGTGTTGACCCAGACGCCAGCCACTCGCGGAACTGACGCGTACGCTCCTGACTGCGCTCTTGCAGAACCGCCTGCATGTCATCCCAGGCCGCGGGCCAGCGCGCGGGCTCGTACAGGGCAAGCATCTCCCCGGCGACGGGCGCCAGCCGCGCCGCCAGGTCGCGCAACGCCTCGCTTTGGCTCAGGCCGGGCCGCGCCTGGTCGGCCGCGAAATCGATGGGCGGACGGGTCAGGTAGGCCGCCAGATCGTCGAGCGACGCCTGATAGGCCTGCATCTGCGCCGCGGCCGGCCAGACCAGCGTCTGCCACTCCCCGTGGCGCACGGCGAACTGGATGATCGCCAGAAGGTGCTCGTAGCGGACGGTCGTCGCGTCCCCCGAGCGCTGAGGGGGCCTGACGACGAACCCGTGGTCGTCCACCAGGAAACGAAAGTCGCGCCCGATCTGTTCCAACAAGCTATCGGAAGAGTAATACATGTTGATCCTCACGGCAACTGCCCAATGACGATATAGCCATTGCTGCTGCCGGGCTTTATGCTCAGTGAGCTGTTAGGCTTGAGCTCGATCACCTGAAACTGTTGATCGCCGATGGAGAAAATCGTGCCCTTGTAGACTATGATACTTTGTGATCCCTTCCCACGGCCTGCAGAGATGCTTATTCGGGCTCCAACGCCTGTTCGCTCATGACCATCTTCGTCCACATAGGGTCCCCACGATATTGCTTGCACGCCTATAGACCCGCCATCGTCAAGACGATCTACTGTCGTTTCTTTGATAGATATCCGACGCACATAAGCCGGCTCCGGCGTAGCCGGTGTTCCCCGACCTCCGGAGTCCGGCAACGCGGCGCAGCCCGCCAGCACGCTTCCAATGACGATCAGCCAGGCCAACCACCATCTGCTCTGTGTCATCGTTGCCTCCTTGCGCTGCGCATCATCCGCCAGGGCGGTGGACCGGCCGGCAGCGCCAGCCATCGGACACATGTTCATGCAACAGCCGCAGCAGCCGTTGCGAGATCAACCAGAACGGGTATGCAGACCGCAGATAAAACGGATCAGGATCGTCGTCGAACCTTTGCAGGACCTCGGTCAGTTCGCGCACGCGGCCCGCTTGTGCCTCGCCCACCCACAGATCTCCGGCGGGCAGCGGCGCGGCGTCCAGCGTCAACAGCGCTTCGTCCTCGTGGACCGTCTGGCAATCCGGCCCGAAAGCCGGCGTGTGCGGATCTGTGGTCAACGCCTGCGTCAACGGGCGACCGCACGTCGGGCAACTGTCCAGCGCATGTAGCGGGGTGGGAGGCGCCAGGACGTGCGCTATACCCTGTGACGCCGCCTGCCAGACGGACGTTCCATCGCCCGCGCCCTCAACCGGCATGAACCGGGGCGCATCGTCCCCGGCCATCGCTTGCCAAAGCCGGCGCAGACGGTCCGATACGAGCAGCTCGTCGTTATCGGTTAGCGCGATCTGATCTTCCGGCTCCCAGAGATCGCCGCGGAAAACGACAATTTCGGACGCCAGGCGCAGCGGGCCCTCCTGGTGCACATGGATCTCGCCGCAGTCCGGGCAATCGGCGTCCACGTCGATCGCCACGCGATAATAGCGGCTCAACGGCCGCTCCAGCTCGATCGTCTTGTCCAGGAGCAGTTCCACGACAGGGAAATCCTGCAAATCGGCGAACTCATATTCGTTCCAGCGCCTGACCCAACGCAGCAGCGGGGTGCGTTGGGCTTTGCCGCGCAGTCGGTCGAGCAGCCCTCCGGCGGCTCCCCGTTCGACCACTTTCTTCTGTTCGGCTATCGCCAGGAATTTCACCAGCGCCGGATCATCGCCGGCGAACAGGAAGCTCGTTGACATGATACCGGACTGTTCAGGAACAACATATGATCTCCAAGTCCTCATCCAGCCCCACCGCGGATGGCGGGAGGCGTCCCGCCAGGGGCAGGCGAGCATGACTTCAACTAATGACTTAACCATTCATCACCTCTCACCTTCGCTGCCTTCGGTTATTGCACGTATTGCTCGATATAGCAACGCGACCAACCCTACGCCGCCAAACAGGATGCACAGCAGGCCAACGATGTGCTGCCTGGGCTCCGTCCATAGAAACCCCGGCCCGGTTGGTGGCGGCAGCGTCAGCATCAAGACGCCAACCACGACGAAGAAGACGCTCCCGAACAATGCCTTCAGATGCGCCTGCCAGCCTCCCCGGGTTATAACTGGCTTGTCATCGTCTTGCTGGTTCATGGGTTATCGTACCTCCTGTGGTCCAGTTTTGCGTCCAGATGGACAAGTTCATTGTTCGATCAAGGGCAGGGCAACTCCGGCCACGCGCCATCGTCCTGCTCCTGCCAGCAGGTCGTGCCTACGTCGGAGCTGCTGAGCTGGACGGTGCGGTTGTCCAGCCAGCGCATCGACCAGGCCATGCGGCTGGAGGCGCGGGTTTGCTGCCGGTGTAGCAGGTCGCCCGATGTCTTGTCGCGCACCTCGAAGAATAGCGTCAGGTATTGCGTGGGGTCATCACGGCTGGTATTGACGCCGATCGTCAGGGTGCGGTCGTTCTACGGCGAGTCGATCACCTGGGGCTGCTGCCGGCCGCGCTCCGCCTCCGAGGGGCCGGAGCACCCGCTCGCCAGGCTCAACGCCAGCAAGGCCAGCCCCAGGATCGCCGCGCCGCGTCAGCGGAGCTCGCCATGGCCTGCTGCGCGCTGTCGCTGGCAACCGCGCATCATGGCAGCTCTCCGATGCCGACGGAGCCGTTGCGCGTCCCCGGCATCATCCTGAACGACGTATTTGGCTCGAGCCTGATCACCTGATAACGCCGGTCGCCCATGGTAAAGACCTTACCCTTGTAGATCGTGATGCTCTCGGCATGCACGCCGCTGCCCCTCTGGAAAACGCTGATACGGGCCAACAGCCCGATACGCGTGCGGCCTTCGTCATCGGTGAAGCGCTGGAACGACACCCACTCCAACCCTACCGACCAACCGTTGTCCAGGCGAGTGACCCGCCCTTCGGTGGCAGAGAATTTTGTGACGTACGCGGGCTCCTGGCCGCCCAAACCAGCGCAGCCGGCCAGCACACCGCCAGCGACGAACACGCTGCCGATGACCAGCAGCCAACTCAACCATCTCGCGACTCGTCTCATGCTACGACCTCCTGGCTGGCGTCTGACCAGCCGCAGCTCGACCGATGAACCGACCATTGCCTCGTCGAAGGATACCCGGTAAGCTCACGTGTTGAAAACCTGGAGATAGACCGTCACCTGGTCGCCTTCAGCTTCGACCAGCGCCACGTTGTAGTGCTTGCTGCCGACCTGCTGATAGAGGCCGCTGAAGTTGCCCGTCTTGTCGCCGGCAACGGGCGGGGTCCACCAGGCGGCCGCCTCGTCGTAAGGCGGGCCGGCCGAGAAGAAGGGAGAGGAGCCCGGCGTCAACGGCTCCGTGATGCCGAGGCCGGCCAGGTAGGTCAGCACATCGGGCCGCGGCGCCTCGAAGCGGGCCACGACCATGCTGTCCAGCGCGGCCTCGCCCATCGTCTGTACGCCGGTCGCGCTGGGCGGGAAGGGCGCGCCGATGAAGGCGATGACCTCTTCCGGGCTGAAGGGCTGCACCAGCATCCGCATGGGGTCAGGCAAAATCTCGCGCCGCGTGTCAGGTGCCGGGATCGTTACACACGCGGCCAGGCTGAGCAGGCAGAGCAGCGCCAGAATCACCGCGCCGCGCCGGCGGCGGCCGGCCCCCGTCCGCGGTTGACCATGCCCGGCGTTTGCCGAAAGTCGCTGAAACATGCTAAGATAGCTTGACATCTCGCCCCCATAGCGCAGCGGATAGCGCGTCTGACTTCGGATCAGAAGGTCGCAGGTTCGAATCCTGCTGGGGGTATCTCCCCGCATCTCGCCCCGGACTTCCGACGGTTCAGCTCGCGCGCCGCGGCCGGATGACCGACCGCCTCTTCGACGCAGTCTCGATTGGATCGGATCAATTGTATAATTAACCCTCCTGGTCAGCAAGGGCCGGATCGGGGCGCTGCGGTCCGCGGCAGCCGCCCCGTGCATGGGGCGGCTGGCGTCATCCGCCTGGTCGCAGGGCTTCTTGGGGCGGGGAGCCGGAGTTCATCGGCGCT
>MWBF01000264.1 GCA_002068935.1 Chloroflexi bacterium ADurb.Bin325 | reverse complement strand
ACATGCTGCGAGTCAGCGGGGCAAAACGTTTCGCGCGCGCCGGAGCGCGGCATCCCGGGCAGTGATGTTCGTAGTGGGCGCATCAGCGCCTGCTACAAACTAATGCGCTGGGGCCGGTCTCCGACCGAGCCCCCTGCCTCCGTTCGTAGTGGGCGCTTCAGCGCCTTATCGGCCGCGGGGCGCTCAGGCGCCTACTACAAGCCAAAATATGGACGAAAGACGCCAACCGGCGTATGATGTGAGCGCGCCTGCGGCGCGCAGCATCATCAGCGAGGCAAGGCATCCATGAGCCGACATCCGATCAACCTGGCGGTGCGCTTCATCCTGGAACTGATAGCCCTGTTCGCGCTGGGCGCGTGGGGCTGGCGGCACGGCGAAGGCGCGCTGCGCTTTGTGTTTGCGGCCGCCGCGCCCCTGATCGCAGCCATGCTGTGGGGTACGTTCCACGTGCCCGGCGACACGAGCAGCACGGGCGACGCGCCGATCCCGGTGTCAGGCTTCGTGCGCCTGCTCCTGGAGCTGGTGTTCTTCGATTTCGCGGCCTGGTGCCTGTTCACGATCCGGCCCATCTACGGCTGGATCTTCGCCATCGTCGTGCTCATCCACTATGCGGTTTCGTATGATCGCGTCCGCTGGCTGCTGAGCGGGCCGCGCAAGGCGTGAGTTTCGTTTGAATATGCCAAAACGATCTCACGCAAAGGCGCAAAGAACGCCAAGCAAAGAGTTGTACTTTGCGTCTTTGCATGAGCTTCTCCATTAACCGGTTTGCATCCGAGGATGCGAACTCCTCTTACGCGAGGTTGAATGATGATATCCGAACTTACATCCTCCCCGGTCATCCGCCGCTCGCCCGCCAACCCGGTGCTCACCGCCGCGGACGTGCCCTATCACGCGACGCTCGTGTTCAACGCGGGCGTGACGAAATACCAGGGGCAGTATGTGATGGTGTTTCGCAACGATTACGGCTCCGCCGAGGAGGGGCGGCTCGACGGCACGAACATGGGGCTGGCGACGAGCGTCGACGGCGTCTCGTGGCAGGTCAGCCCGCAGCCCTGCTTCGAGCTGCACGACGACGAGATCCTGCGCGCATACGACCCCCGGCTCACGGTGCTGGACGGGCGCTGCTATCTCTGCTTTGCGGTGGACACGCGCCACGGCGTGCGCGGGGGCATCGCGGTGACGGACGACTTCAGCCATTACGACATCCTCAGCCTCAGCGTGCCCGATAACCGCAACATGGTCCTCTTCCCGGAGCGCATCGGCGGGCAATATGTCCGGCTGGAGCGGCCCTTCCCGGTCTACAGCCGGAACTGGCAGGAGCGGTTCGACATCTGGCTATCCGACTCGCCCGACCTGCGCTACTGGGGCGGCGCGAGCCTGGTGCTGGCGGTGGAGGATGTGCCGTTCGCCAACGCCAAGATCGGGCCGGGCGCGCCGCCCGTCAAGACGCGGGCCGGCTGGCTGACCACGTTCCACGCGGTGGACATCGACCCCGCGCGCGGGAAGAACGGCTGGGAGGAGCGCTGGCAGAAGCGCTATTCCGCGGGCATCATGCTGCTCGACCTGGACGACCCCCGCCGCATCGTGGGGCTGTACCGCGAGCCGCTGCTCGCGCCCGAAGCGCCCTACGAGGTGGCCGGCGGCTTCCGCAACAACGCCATCTTCCCCGGCGGCATGATCCTCGAGGACGATGGCGAGGTCAAGATCTACTACGGCGCGGCGGACACGGTCGAATGCCTTGCCACCGCGCACGTGGATGATCTGCTCGCGCTCTGTGGAAAATAGCCGGGGAGGCAAGACGCTGATGGACATAAAACCCATCAGCGTCCTGTTCGACTCAGCCGAGCGCGGCCCTGAGGCCCTCCAGGAGCGGCGTTGTGGGCCGGCCGATCAGGCGTGATAGATCCGGGCTGACAAGGCCCAGCAGCCCGTCCGCGATGTTGCCGTCCAGCGTCGCGACGAAGCCCGCGGTGTCCGCGGACAGGCCCGCGCCCTTCAGGAGCTCGATCAGCGCGGCCGCATCGACGGCCCGATACGTGACCGGCCGGCCGATGATCTCCGAGATGGCGGCCGCCAGCTCGTGGAAGTTCCAGGCGTAGTCGCCGGAGAACTCGTAGACCTTGTTCTCGTGGCCCTCCCCCAGCAACACGGCGACGGCCCCCGCCGCGTAATCGGCGCGCGTCGCGCTGGCGACGCGGCCCTCGCCCGCGGCCGTGACGATGGCGCCGGTCTTGCGCGCGGTCTCGACCTCCTGCACGTAGTTCTCGGTGTACCAGTTGTTGCGCACGATCGTGTAGGGCACGCCGGATGCGACCAGATATTCCTCGGTGGCCTTGTGCTCCGGCGCGAGGATCAGGGCCGTGGTCGTGGCCTGGGGCGTGCTCGTGTAGACGATGCGCCGCACGCCGGCCGCCTTCGCCGCATCGATTATGTTCCGATGTTGCTGGGCGCGGCGGCCGACCTCGCTGGATGAGATGAGCAGAAGCGTGTCCACGCCCGCCAGCGCGGCGTCGAGCGCGGGCGTGTCGTCATAGGCCGCGACCCGCACGACCACCCCGCGCGCCGCCAGGTCGGCGGCCTTGGCCGGGTTGCGCACGATCGCGATGATATCCTCCGCCGGCAGCTTTGCAAGCAAGCCATCGATCGCCAGCCGCCCCAGATGTCCGGCGGCCCCTGTAACTCCGATTTTCATCGTTGCCTCCTATACCGGTTTCAAATCCTCGCCCTGGATCAGTACGCTGATTTTAGCAGCATTTCGCATCCATGAAAACCGGCGTGACTTGCCGACCTCACCCCCTCGGCTCCCCCTCTCCTGACGGGCAAGCCAAAGGCTTGCCCGTCAGGAGAGGGGGATGAGGCAAGCCCCAGCGGATTTCGGATGGATGCCTGACAAAAACAGACGCAACCGAAGGATGCCCTGCGCGCGCCTGGGCTGGCGGCGCGGTCAGGCGAACTGCGGCAGGTCATCCTTGTGCGCCTTGAGCAGCGCGTCGGCCAGCCTGCCGGCCGTCGCGACATCGCTCACGCAGCCGTCCATCAGCAGCGCCTCCACGAACAGCTTGCGATCCCCGCGCAGCGCCGCCTCCACGGTAAGCTCCTGGCCGATGATCTTGCGCACGAGCGGCGCAGCCAGGGTGTCGGGGAAGTCGGGCACGGCCAGGCCGCGGATGCCCCGGCCGGTCGCGGTCGCGGTGACCTCCAGGATGGCGTCCGCCGGCAGGTTGGGCACGCTGCCCCGGTTGGGCAGGTTGGCGGTGAAGAAGGGCCTGGCGTCGCCGGCCATGCCGTCGAGGATCTCGATGAGCTGGCTGTGCTCGCCGGCGCCCCGGTCGAACACGCTGTCGGCGAGCGGCGCAGCGCCGAGTGCCTGCGCGCGCATCGCCTCGTAGATCTTGTCGCCCCAGGCGATGGTGCCCTCGAACGAGAAGGCGTCCACGCCGAGCGTCCTGCCGTAGTATGCGCCGCCGGGGAAACGCTCCGGGAAGAACTCGGTGACGTGGCGGTCGTTCACCGCGGGGTATGCGCCGTAGGTCTCGAAGAGCGACCACGAGAAGGGGTTGCGCTCGCGCGCGGCCCGCGTGAGCGGGTGGCCTGCATCCGCCAGCCGGTCGCGGACGAGCGGCCACGCATCCCGCCCGTTCCAGCGCAGGTCGTAGACCCACGTGAAATGGTTGACGCCGGCGGCCAGACACGTGACCTCCCCGCGCGGCGCGGCGATGAAGTCGGCCAGCTCGTCGCAGACCTCCTGGACGCCGATGCACAGCCCGACGATCGGCGCGCCGATGGCCTTGCGCACCGCCCGGCAGATGACCGACATGGGGTTGGCGTAGTTGATGAAGTGCGCCGCGGGGCAGAGCCGCACGACGTCCGCGGCGATGCCCAGCATGGCCGGCACGAGGCGCAGCGCCCGCGAGATGCCGCCCGCCATGATGGTGTCGCCGACGGGTTGATAGACGCCGAACTGCCGGGGGATGAACACGTCGCTCTCCCACCCGCGGCGGCCGCCGACGCCGATGGTCGTGACGACCACATCGCTGCCCGGCAGCACCTCGCGGCGATCGGTGGAGGCTGTGATGGCGATCTCCGCGCCGCGCGCGGCGACCATCTTGCGGCTCAGCCCCTCGGCCACGGCCAGCGCGTCCGGGTCGATGTCCACCAGGCCGAGCTGCCACGGCCGGCGGGAGAGGATCATGTCGGCGACAAGCCCCTGGGTGAACATGGCGCTGCCCGCGCCGATGATAGTGAGTTTCTGCATGGAATGCCTCTATGACAGAACCGTCAAGGCCGAGGCCGGCGGAGATTCAACAGCTTCGCGGCCGCACGGTTCAAACGATCAACATCGCATCGCCGAAGCTGTAGAAGCGGTAGCGTTCGCGGATGGCCTCGGCATAGGCCCGGTCGATCAGCCCCTTGCCGGCGAACGCGCTCACCAGCATCAGCAGCGTCGAGCGGGGCAGGTGAAAGTTGGTGAGCAGCGCATCGACCGCGCGAAAGCGGTGGCCGGGGGTGATGTAGAGGTCGGTCTCGCCGGCGAACGCGGCGACGGTCTGCCAGCCGCAGACGGCGCCTTCGGGAATGTCGTCACACGGTTGGAACCCGAGTGCGATTTTAGCCGCGCTCTCCAACGTGCGCACGACCGTCGTGCCGATGGCGATGACCCGCCCGCCGGAGAGCCGCGTCTCGTTGACCGCGCGCGCGGTCTCCGCGCTCAGCGACGCCCACTCGCGATGGATGTGATGCTCCTCGATCTGCTCGGCCTGCACCGGGCGGAAGGTGTCCAGCCCGATGTGCAGGGTGACGAACGCGAGGTTGACGCCCCGCTCGCGCAGCGCTATCAGCAGCTCCGGCGTGAAGTGCAGCCCCGCGGTGGAGGCGGCCACCGACCCCTCGATGCGGCTGTACACGGTCTGGTAGCGCTCGGGGTCGGCCAGGGGCGTGTGGATATACGGCGGCAGCGGCGTCTCGCCCACGTCCCACAGCCACTCGCTGGCGGGCGGGTCGAACGCGACGATGCGGCTGCCCGTCTCCGTCTCGCCGATGATGGCGGCCGCAATCTCGCGGCCGTTGCGCGACGGCTGCACGATCACCTGCACGCCGGGCCGCAGCCCCTTGCCGCCGACGAGACATTCCCAGGTCTC
>MWBF01000263.1 GCA_002068935.1 Chloroflexi bacterium ADurb.Bin325 | reverse complement strand
CACACCGACCCCGACCGCCACTCGCACGCCGACGCCCACCGCCACCCCCACGCGGCCGGGCGGCTGCGATTGCCCGCTGGACCCATTCGAGCCGGACGACACCGTGGCGCAGGCCCGTCCGCTGCCCGTGCCGGGGGTCGGCCAGATACACTCGCTGCACCAGGCAACCGACGTGGACTGGTACCGGCTGGACGGGCTGACCGCGGGCCAGTACTACCGGGTCGCCACGTCGAGACTCACCGACGGCGCGGACACGCTGATGATCCTCTACGACAAGGATATGCTGGAGGTGGCGCAGAACGATGACGTAGATGCCCCGCGCTGCCCCGCGGACCCGCAGGCGTGCGCATCGACCATCCTCTGGCAGGCCGCCGACAGCGGGCCGTACTTCCTCGTGGTCAGCGCGGTGAGCTATCCGCCGCAGAAGCCGCCGAGCTGTCCCTGCCCCGGTTACACGATCGCCGCGGCCTTGAGCGGGCCGCCGACGCTCACGCCGACGCCGGCGGATTCGATGAGGCTGTTCCTGCCGCTGATCTTACACCGCTAGTTGGGGCGGCCCATCATGGCCCCCACCCCAACCCCTCCCCCGCAAAGCAGGGGAGGGGCATAACAACCCCCTCCCCTGTCGCAACGGGGGAGGGGGCCAGGGGGTAGGGGCAATCCGCTACGGCCCCCACCCCAACCCCTCCCCCGCTTTGCGGGGGAGGGGCATAACAACCCCCTCCCCTGTCGCAACGGGGGAGGGGGCCAGGGGGCGGGGGCAATCCGCTATAGCCCCCACCCCAACCCCTCCCCCGCAAAGCAGGGGAGGGGGGCGGGGGCAATCCGGTCCCAGCGTTCTCGGATAGCTTTCAGCCTCTACTGGTGTCCCACGATGCGGTGCGGCACGTACGGCTCCTCGAGATAAGCCACATCTTCCGGCGCCAGCCTGACGGCCAGCGCGCCGACCGCATCTTCCAGGTGTGCAATCTTCGTCGCGCCGATGATCGGCGCGGTCACCGGATCCTTCTGCAACAGCCAGGCCAGCGCGATATGGGTGCGCGACGCCCCATACTTCCGCGCGACCTCCGCGACCCGCTCTACGACGCGGCGATCGGTCTCCGCCGTCGAGTCATACTTGCTCTTCGCAATCTGGTCGGTCTCGGAGCGCAGCGTGCTTTCCGCCGACCAGTCGCGCGTAAGCCGGCCGGACGCGAGCGGACTATACGGCGTCACGCCGATTCCCTCCGCCCGACAGAGCGGCAACATCTCGCGCTCCTCCTCACGGTAGATGAGGTTCAGATGATCCTGCATCGAGACAAAGCGCGTCCAGCCATGCCGTTCCGCGACGTGCAGAGCCCGTTGAAACTGCCACGCGAACATGGCGGATGCGCCGATATAGCGCGCCTTGCCCGCGCGCACCACATCGTTCAACACCTCCATCGTCTCCTCGATGGGCGTCTCGTAATCCCAGCGATGGATGATGTATAGGTCGACGTAGTCCGTGCCGAGCCGCCGCAGGCTGTGATCGATCTCGCTCAGGATGGCCTTGCGCGACAGCCCGCCACCGTTCGGGCCCGGACGCATCCTGCCGTGCACCTTCGTAGCGATGATGACCTCATCGCGCCGCGCAAAATCCTTCAGCGCGCGGCCGAGAATCTCCTCGCTCACGCCGATGGAGTAGACGTTCGCCGTATCGAAGAAGTTGATGCCCATCTCGAGGGCCTTCTGAATCACCGGCCGGCTGTCTTGCTCATTGAGCACCCACTTGTGCACCCAGTTCGCGGCATCCCCGAAGCCCATACAACCGAGGCAAAGGCGCGAAACTTGCATGCCGGTATTTCCCAGACGTGCATACTCCATCATGTCCTCCTTTCAGTCGCTTGCAGCCTGGCGCGGCCTGCGATCCAGGGACAGGATGAACAGGCCGCTCGCCAGGGTCAGGGCCGCGCCGGCCAGCGTCAGCCAGGTGGGGATCTCGCGCCAGATGACGAACCCCCACATCGCGTTGATCGGCAGGGCCAGGTATTCGAACGGCGCGAGCACCGAGGCCCGCGTGATGCTGTAGGCGCGCGCCATGAAATAGGTCCAGCCGGCCCAGACCAGCCCCAGGCCGCCCATGATCAGCCCGTCCAGCAAGGTCGGCATGGTCCACCCGCGGAACAAGAACGCAATGCTCGGATGCGCGGCGGGCAGCTCTCCGACTGCCATCGTGAGCGGAACCAGGAGGATAGCGGCCGCGAGATAGACGAGGGAGCTGTAGAAGGCCATCGTCGCGCTGCTGTCCGTGGCCTGCAACTTGCGGGTGGTGATGGCGATCAGCGCATAGAGAAAGACGCTGACCAGGACGAAGATGGAGCCGATGTTGAAGGTGGCCGAGCCGGGCCGGACGATCAACAGGACGCCCAGCAATCCGACAAAGAGCGCGAGCCAGCGGCCCAGCTCTACCCTCTCCCGCAGCAGAAAGACCGACATCAGCGTGATCATGATCGGGCCGGACAGGCGGATCGACTCCACCTCGGCCAACGGCAGCGCGGCCAAGCCCATCATGAAGGTGGTATAGGAGAGGAACAGGAACAGCCCGCGGGCGAACTCCAGCCCGAACCGCTTCGTCGTCGGCAGACCGCGACGCCCCTCGTAGCGAAAGAAGAGCAGTGTGAACGGCAGCGCCACCACGTTCCGCAGCACCACCATCTCCAGAACGGGGTAGCTGCCGCCCAGCCCCTTGACCGCGACGCTCTGGAGCGAGATGATCAGCATCCCCAGGATGAGAAAGCCGATGCCCTTGATGTTGGAGCCCCCGCGCGTCACGTTCTTCGCCTCCTACGGCTGCATCCGCGCCCGAAAGTACTCGATCGTCCGCGCCAGCCCGTCCTCCAGCCCGACCTGCGGCTCCCATCCCAGGAGCGTGCGCGCGCGGGTGATATCCGGCCGGCGCTGCTTCGGGTCGTCGGCCGGCAGCGGACGGTACACGATGCCCCCCGCGTTGCCCGTCAGCCGGTTGATGGTTTCGGCAAACGTGCGGATGCTGACCTCCAGCGGATTGCCGATGTTGACCGGGCCCGTCTCGTCCGACATGAGCAGCCGCACCATGCCGTCCACCAGGTCGGACACATAGCAGAAGGAGCGCGTCTGGCCGCCGTCGCCGTACACGGTCAGCGGCCGGCCCTGCAGCGCCTGGCCGATGAAGTTCGGCACCACGCGGCCGTCGTCCAGCCTCATCCGAGGACCGTAGGTGTTGAAGATGCGGATGATGCGCGTGTCCACCGCGTGGATGCGGTGATAGGCCATCGTGATGGCCTCAGCAAAGCGCTTGGCTTCGTCGTACACGCCCCGCACGCCGATCGGGTTGACGTTGCCCCAGTAGCTCTCCGGCTGCGGATGGACGAGCGGGTCGCCGTAGACCTCCGAGGTGGAGGCCAGCAGGAAGCGCGCGGCCTTGCCCCAGGCCAGGCCCAGCGTGTTGTGCGTGCCGAGCGAGCCGACCTTGAGGATCTGGATGGGGATGCGGTCGAAATCCACCGGGCTGGCCGGCGATGCGAGATGCATGACGGCGTCCAGCCGGCCGGGCACGTAGATGTAGTCGGTGACGTCGTGGTGGATGAACTTGAAGCGCCGGTTGCCGGCCAGGTGCGCGATGTTGTCGGTCGAGCCGGTGATCAGGTTGTCCATCGCGATGACTTCGTGGCCGTCGGCCAGCAGGCGGTCGCACAGGTGCGAGCCGATGAAGCCCGCCCCGCCGGTAACTAATATGCGCATAGTTGCCCCTTCGGATAGGAATGAAAAGGCTCAGATGTCGAGTTGGCGCAAAACAGCAGCAACGGCGGCTTTAAGGGGTGGGATGTCCTTCTCGATCGCAGCCCATACGATATCCAGGTCGATATCAAAATAGCCGTGCACCAGCACGTGCCGCATACCGATGATCTGCGCCCAGGGAATCTCTGCGTGGTTGGCCCGAAATTCCTGAGATAAGCCATAGGCCGCTTCGCCGATGATTTGCAGATGGTGAATGACCCAGACCTGCCGCATCTCATCGTCGGCAAAAGCATCGATATTCGGGCTGAGATGCTTCTCGATCTTCTCGATGGCCTCCATGATGTCGAGAAGGCGATCGCGGTCTCGTCTCATAAGGGGATGGCCTCTTGCAACACCTGGGCCCGGATGCGCGGGCGCAGGCCGTTCTCGGTCACCACATCCACATCGACGCCCAGCAAGTCTTGCAGATCGAACAGCAGGCCGCCCAGATCAAACAGGCTACGCCCCGGTTCGAGCTCCACCAGCAGGTCGATGTCGCTGTCAGGCCGTGCATCCCCGCGCGCCACCGAGCCGAACACGCGCACGTTGCGCGCCCCGTGTTTTCCAGCAAGGCGAATGACATCCTGTCGTCGACTGTAGAGCAGAGTACGAGTATCCATGGCTCAATTATACGTCTGCCGGACGTTTTCGCAACTCGCATTCGACGCCGAATTCGCAGGGTCGAGCGACAGCAGCCCCAGCGCGCTGACGAACAGCCCCATCAGGTCGGGCAGGAACAGCGAGTTGTCGATCAGCCCGTGGAGCACGGTCGCGGCCAGCCCGGCCAGCAGGCCGAGCGCCAGCGGCCAGCCCCATGCATCGCCGCGGCGGAACGCGCGCCACGCCAGCCGAAAGGCCGTGGCCAGCGCATACAGGCCGACAAACACCCCCACCAGCCCCAGCCGCGTCCACAGGTCGAGCAGCAGGTTGTGCGGATGGCTCAGGCCCAGCTCCTCCCACGCGGCCGGCAGCACGTAGTGCGAGCGGTAGGCGTACAGGAAGTTGTCCGGGCCGACGCCGAACACGGGATGATCCAGCGCCATCTGCCACGCGGCCTGCCAGAGGCGCAGGCGCAGAAAGCTCGTGCCCGCCTCGAAGTTGAACAGATCCGCAAAGCGCGGGGTGCGGAACAGCAGCAGCAGCCCGGCCAGGCCGAGCACGGCCGCGACGCCGAACGCATAGGCCGGCCAGCGCCGCCCGCTGCGTCGCGCGCCGAGCAGCAGCACCAGCGCGATCCCTATGGGCAGCCCCAGGAGCAGCGCGCCCTTGCTGAAGGTCGCGACGCAGGCCAGGAGCAGCGTCGCGGTGACCAGCGCCAGCGCGACGCGCACGCCGCGGCCCCGGCGGCCCGCCAGCGGCAGGAACGCG
>MWBF01000262.1 GCA_002068935.1 Chloroflexi bacterium ADurb.Bin325 | reverse complement strand
GAGCCGCCCTGCCGCGGCGGGCGAAGACAAGGCGATGGTGGCCGCGCAGAAGGGGCGCGAGATCCTCGCCGGCCTGCTGGAACGCATGAACCTGCACGCCACGGTCGAGGTGGTGGCACAGAGCGCCGCGGAGATGGACGAGGAAGACGAGCCGGTGCTGGTGCTGAACATCCAGGGCGAGGATCTGGGCGCGCTCATCGGCCGCCAGAACGAGACGCTGTCCGCGCTGGAGTTCCTGACCCGCCTGATGGTGAACCAGCAGGTGCATATGCGGACGTCCTTCGTGGTGGATGTCAACGGCTACCGCGCCAAGCGCGCGGAGGCGCTGCGCAAACTGGCGCTGCGCATGGCGGAACAGGCGATGCAGACCAACCGCACCGTCTCGCTGGAGCCGATGCCGCCGGCCGAGCGCCGCATCATCCACATCGCCCTGCGCGAACACCCGTCCGTCACGACGCAGAGCGTGGGCGAAGGGGACCGCCGCAAGGTCACCATCGTCCCGAAGCGCAGCTAACGCGGCAGCGCACGCCATCGGAAGGGCAGGCATCCGGGCCTCACCCCCTCGACTCCCCCTCTCCTGATGGGCGAACCTTCGATTCGTCCATCAGGAGAGGGGGATGGGGCAAGGCCGAGCAAATTTTCGGAGAGACGCTCAGTCTGCGAAGGCAGACTTGGTAACGGCGGCTGTGACTTCAGTCGCC
This sequence comes from Chloroflexi bacterium ADurb.Bin325, assembly GCA_002068935.1. Lineage (GTDB taxonomy): Bacteria > Chloroflexota > Anaerolineae > CG2-30-64-16 > CG2-30-64-16 > MWBF01. The sequence goes on along the minus strand of MWBF01000262.1, from coordinate 4,483 downwards.
GGTGAACTTTTCAAACAGAGCCCTGGCAGAACCGCATCACCGCGCCGGCCCTTAGCTATAAGGGCCGGCGTTTTCATGCAGCCCGCCCGCTATGTTACAATAGCGCCAGGCTATCACCACAAGAGGTCTCGCGTGCCCATCGACTTCCTGACCATCGGCCACATCACCCACGACCGGGCGCCGGAGGGCTTCCGGCTCGGCGGCACCGTGTCCTTTGCCGCGGTCACCGCGCGGCGGCTGGGCCATCAGCCGGCCATCGTCACGCGCGGCTCGGCCGAGCTGCTGCACGACGGCGCGGACACCGTGACGCGCGGCTATCACGTCGCGCCGCCCGGCAGCCCGCTGGCGGGCATCCCGATCCGCCTGCTGCCCTCGGCCGTCAGCACGACCTTCACGAACACCTACCGCGATGGCCAGCGCACCCAGATCCTCGAGGCCCTGGCCGATCCCATCGCGCCGGAGGAGCTGCCCGACGAGTGGCGCGACGCGGCCACCGTCCTGCTTGGCCCGATTGCGCGCGAGATCCCGACCGGGTGGGCCGACGTCTTCCCCAACTCGCTCGTCGGCATCACGCCCCAGGGCTGGATGCGCCAGTGGGACGAGGCCGGCCGCGTCAGCCCCGCGCGCTGGCACAACGCGGCGCCCTTCCTGCAACACGCGGACGCCGTCATCCTGAGCCGCGAGGACGTCGGCGGCGACGACGCCTATCTGCGCGAGCTGGCCGGGCAGACGAAGCTACTGGTCGTGACCGACGGCTGGCACGGCGCCTGGCTCTACGCCGACGGCCACAGCTATCACGTGCCCCCGCGGCCCGCGCGCGAGGTGGACCCGACGGGCGCGGGCGATGTCTTTGCCACGGCGTTTCTCATCCGCCTGAGCGAGACGGGCGACCCGCTGGTCGCCGCGCGCTTCGCCAATATCGTGGCCTCGATCTCGATCGAAGCGCCGGGGATGGACGCCATCCCGGAGCGGGCGCAGGTGGACGCCTGGCTGAGACAACAAGCGCCATGACGCGGATTTACGCATTCGCCAACCAGAAGGGCGGCGTCGGCAAGACCACGACCGCGGTCAACCTGGCCGCGTATCTGGCCGCTGCGGGGCGGCGCGTGCTGCTCGTCGACGCGGACCCGCAGGCCAACGCTACCAGCAGCCTGGGGGTGGATGCGACCGCCCTGCCCGCGTCGATCTACGACGTCCTCGTGCGCCGCGCGCCGCTGGCGACCATCATCGCGCGCACGGATCTGCCGGGGCTGGATCTCGCGCCCAGCGCGCCCGCGCTGGCCGGCGCGGAGGTCGAGATGGTCTCCATGCTGGCCCGCGAGCACCTGCTGCGCCGCGCGCTCGACGGCGTCAGCGAGCAGTACGACCATGTGCTGCTCGACTGCCCGCCCAGCCTCGGCCTGCTGACCCTGAACGCCCTGACCTGCGCGACCGACGGCGTCATCGTGCCGATCCAATGCGAATACCTGGCGCTGGAGGGCCTGGGCCGGCTCTGGCAGACCATCCAGCTCGTGCGCGAGAACCTGAACCCGCAACTCCATATCAGCGGCCTGGTGCTGACCATGTTCGATGCGCGCACCAACCTGGCCGAACAGGTCGCCAACGAGGTGCGCACCCATTTCAGCAAGCAAACCTTTCGCACCGTGATCCCGCGCAGCATCCGGCTGAGCGAAGCGCCCAGCTACGGGCGCACGATCCTGAATTATGCGCCGCAATCCGCCGGCGCGCTGGCCTACCAGGCGCTGGCGCAGGAACTGCTGGAACGCGAGGCCGCCCTGCACAGGGCCGCGGCGTGAGGGAGGAGGTCGATATGCCGCAACCGATACGTGGCCTGGGCCGGGGCCTGGGCGCGCTCATCCCGCAGGCGGGCCAGGCCGGCGCGCCGGCGGAGGCGGGGGGCCAGCCCGCGGCCGGCGTCCTCCAGGTTCCCGTCGACGATATCCTTCCCAACCCGCGCCAGCCGCGCGGCGCGATCGCGCCCGAATCGCTGAGCGAGCTGGCCGCATCCATCCGCGAACACGGGCTGCTCCAGCCGCTCATCGTCGCGCGCGGCCGGCCGACCGACCGCGCGCCCTATCAGCTCATCGCGGGCGAGCGGCGCTGGCGCGCCGCGCAGCTTGCCGGGCTGGCGACCGTGCCGGTGGTCGTCAAGGAGGCCACGCCCCAACAGTTGTTGGAGATCGCGCTCGTGGAGAACATCCAGCGCGCGGATCTCAATGCGCTGGAGGAGGCCGAGGCCTACCGGGCGCTCATCGAGGATTTCAAGCTGAGCCAGCAGGAGGCGGCCGACCGCGTGGGCCGCAGCCGGGCCGCGGTCGCGAACGCGCTGCGGCTGCTGCGCCTGCCCGCCGCGGTCAAGGCGCGGCTGTCGCAGGGCGAGCTCAGCGAGGGGCACGCCCGCGCGCTGCTGGGGCTGGACGATGACGCGCTCATCGAGCGGGCCGCGGAACAGGTGGCGGAGCGCGGGCTGAACGTCCGCCAGACGGAGGAGCTGGTCCGGCGGCTGCTGGCCGCGCAGCAGAGCGAGCCGGCCGAGGAGCAGGCGGAGGCCGCGCCGCCCGATCCGCTGACCCGCCAGCTCGAGGATGCCTTCCGCGGCGCGCTCGGCACGAAGGTCGCGCTCACGCGCGGCCGCCGCGGCGGCCGCCTGGTCATCTCCTTCTACTCGGACGAGGAGCTCCAGGCCATCTACGAGCGGATCGTGGGGAACGGTTGATGGCCGCGGCCGTCTGTTACGCCGACCTGCTCTTAACCGGCGGCCCGGTCTACACCGCCGAGCCGGCCGGCCCGCGCTGGGTCGAGGCGGTCGCGGTGCGCGACGGGCGCATCCTGGCCGCCGGCCCGGCCGCGGAGCTGGCCGGGCTGCGCGGGCCGCGGACCGAGGTGATCGACCTGGCGGGCCGCCTGCTGCTGCCCGGCTTCACCGAAAGCCACGTCCACTTCATCGAGCTGGCGCTGCGCGCGGCGCAGGTCGACGCGACCCATGCCGTCTCGGCCCACGCGGTCGCGGACATGGTCGGGGCCGCGCTGGCCCAGCGCCGCCACACGGCCAGCGGCGGATGGGTGCGCGGGGGCGGCTGGAACACCAACATCTGGGCCGACGGCAGCCTCCCCCATCGGCGCATCCTCGATGCGGCCGCGGGCGACACCCCCGTCGCGCTGGACAGCAAGGCGCTGCACGCGGTGTGGGCCAACAGCGCGGCGCTGCGGCTGGCCGGGATCACCGCGGCCACGCCCGACGTGCCGGGCGGGGTCATCGAGCGGGACGCGGACGGCGAGCCGACCGGCGTGCTGCACGAGAACGCGGTGGAGCTCGTGGCGCGGGCCTACCCGCGGCTCGCGGCCGCGGATGCAGCCGCGGCGGTCACAGCCGCGACGCCGGGCATGTGGCAGGCCGGCATCGTCGCGCTGCACAACGCCAACGACTCGGAGGACGGCCTGTCCTTTCGCGCCTATCAGGCGCTCCGCCAGGCGGGCCGGCTCGGCCTGCGCGTGCTCCAGCACATCCCCGTCTGCAACCTGGCGCACGCCGCGGCGCTCGGCCTGCGCAGCGGGCTGGGGGACGCCTGGCTGCGCGTGGGCGGCGTCAAGATGTTTGCGGACGGCGCGCTCGGCAACCGCACCGCGAGCATGTTGCAGCCGTTCGTCGGCGAGCCGGACAACTGGGGCGTGCCGACCACCGACCCCGAGGAGATGCTGGAGCTGGCGCTCGCGGCGTCCGCCGCGGGGCTGAGCCTCACCGTCCACGCGATCGGCGACCGCGCCAACCGCGACGTGCTGGACGTGCTGGCGGAGGTGCGCCGCCAGGAGGCGCTGCACGGCCACACGCCGCGCCTGCGTCACCGCATCGAGCACGTCCAGGTCATCCATCCGGCGGATCTGCCGCGGCTGGCCGCGCTGGACGTGATCGCGTCGGTCCAGCCCATCCACGCGACCTCGGACATGCTGATCGTCGATCGCTTCTGGGGGCCGGAGCGCGAGCCGCACGCGCCGCTCATCGGCATCCACGCGGCCGTGACCCGCCGCCGCGCGGACGGCGCGCCCGGCCCCGCGGGCTGGCAGCCGCAGGAGCGCATCACGGTGGCGGAGGCGGTGGACGCGTACACTTACTGGCCCGCGTACGCCGCGGGCGAGGAGCACTACCGCGGCAGCATCGCGGCGGGGAAGGCGGCGGATCTGGTCCTCCTGGGGACGAACATCTTCGAGACGGACCCGATGGCCATCCTCGATGCGCCGGTGGAGATGACCGTGCTGGACGGCAAGGTGGTGTGGCGGACCGGCAACTAGAAGCTGGAAGCTGGAAGCTGGAAGCTGGAAGCTGGGCGGAACGCTAAGCCCCAGCGCGGCGTTCCCGCATCAGCGGCCGTACACGGAGACGTGGAGGCTGCTGGCGGCGGTAAAAGGTTCGCCAGTCCAGCCGCCCCAGCGTTCCTTCAGGCGCAGCCCGGCCAGCCGCGCCATCAGGTCGAGTTCGGCGGGCCAC
>MWBF01000261.1 GCA_002068935.1 Chloroflexi bacterium ADurb.Bin325 | reverse complement strand
GGGGGCGGTCCGCGGCGCGCTGCCAGCCCGCGGCCGTCCGCTGATATTGGAGCAGCCTGTGCCGGCGGCCTTGCAGCGCCTCCTGGCTGTCCGCGATGACCAGCGGCTCCAGCTCGCCCAGGCCCAGGCTGCCGAGCGGCGCCGCGTCGAGGCGGACGACGGCCTGGCCGGTCGCGGGGCCGCCGGGCAGCCCGCGCACGACCGTCACGAGCGCGACCGGCTGGCGTGCAGCGACGGCCGCGCGCAGGGCGTCTAGCGTTTCGGCGTCGGCGCGGCCGACCCGCTCCACGAACACGTCCATGATGCCGCCGCAGACGCCGAGCGACTGCATAGAGATGTCTTCGGTCAAGTCAACGTGGACGATCTGCGCCGCGCCCGACTGGATGACATCGAGCGCGGCGCGGATGACGTCGCCCTCGCCGCAGCCGCCGCCCACCGTGCCCACGTGTCGGCCGAACGGATGGATGATCATCTTTGCGCCGACCTCGCGCGGGGCCGATCCGCGCACGTCCACGATGGTCGCGACGGCTACGGTTTCGTCCGCGTCCACCATCTCAGCCAGCTTCGTGTAGATGCTTTCCATGGTCGCTTTTTCCGGAGATGACTTGGACAGGATTGACAAGATTTACAAGATTTATTAGCTAACTGGTACTGACCGATTCAAATCCTGTCAATCCTGTAAATCCTGTCCAAAAAACGGCTCAGACAGGATTTACAAGATTTACGGGATTTATGAGTTGTTTGGCGTTGACAGATCTCGAATCCTGTCGATCCTGTAAATCCTGTCCAAAAACGACTCAGACAGGATTGACAAGATTTACAGGATTTATTAGCTGACTGGCGCTGACAGATCTCGAATCCTGTCGATCCTGTAAATCCTGTCCAAAAACGACTCAGACAGGATTGACAAGATTTACCGGATTTATTAGCTGACTGACGCTGACATATCTCAAATCTTGTCAATCCTGTCAATCCTGTCCAAAAAACGATTCAGACAGGATTGACAAGATTTACAGGATTTATTAGCTGACTGGCGCTGACAGATCTCGAATCCTGTCAATCCTGTAAATCCTGTCCAAAAAACGACTGAGCTCAGAGCAGGACGGGGCTGGAGACTTCGGCGGCGACCTCCGCCTCCAGCGCGGCGAGCTCCGCGCTGACCCGCGCCGCGAGCTCGGCCAGCGGCACGATGACCTTGTCGGGCCGGTCGCGGCGCTTCAGCTCCGCCCCGCCCTCCTTGAGCGACCGCTTGCCCAGCGTGATGCGCAGCGGCATCCCCAGCAGATCCGCGTCCGCAAACTTGACGCCCGCGCTCTCGCTCCGGTCATCGAACAGCACTTCGATCCCCGCCGCGGTCAGCTCGCGGTACACCGCATCGGCCTCTGCCTCGGCCCCTTGCAGCAGGATGAGATGGACGTGGAACGGCGCGACCGTGACCGGCCAGATGAGGCCGTGTTCGTCGTGATGTTCCTCCGCGATGCAGGCCAGCAGCCGGCCCACGCCGATGCCGTAGGAGCCCATGACGATAGGCTGCGCCCGGCCCTGTGCGTCGAGATAGCTGGCGCCCAGCGCATCGGTGTAGCGCGTGCCGAGCTGGAAGATGTTGCCGATCTCCACGCCCCGCACGGTGCGCAGCGCGGCGGAGCAGTGCGCACAGGGATCGCCGTCGCGCGCGACCGCGATATCGGCCACGATGGAGGCGACGTAGTCGCGGCCATAGTTGGTGTTGCGCAGGTGATAGCCCTCCTCGTTTGCGCCGGCGACGAGGTTGGGGCTCTGCGGGATCAGGTCGTCCACGATGATCAGCACATCGCGCAGCCCCAGCGGCGAGGCATAACCGGGCGTCGCGCCCACGCTGCGAATCTCGGCCTCGGTCGCCGGGCGCAGGTCGCGCGCCTGTACTGCGTTCGCCAGCTTGGTCTCGTTGACCTCCATATCGCCCCGGATGACCGCGAAGATGAACCGCTCCGCGTCGCCGATCGTGCCCATCATGAAGACGGCCTTGGCCGTGCGGCTCTCCGGCACGCCGAGGAACGCGGCTAGGTCGCTGATGGTGGAGGTGTGGGGCGTGGCGACCCGTTCGATGGGCAGCGGCGCCTCCGGCTCCGGCTGCGGCTTGCCGAACGTGGCCACCTGCCGGTTGGCTGTGTAGCCGCATGCATCGCACAGGATCAGCGTGTCCTCGCCGATGGGGGTGAGATACATGAACTCGTGCGCCAGCCTGCCGCCCATCATGCCGACGTCCGCCTGCACCGCGAGCGCGGGCACGCGGCAGCGCCCGAAGATGCGGAAGTAAGCTGTGTAATGCCTGCGATACTGCTCGACCAGGCCGTCGAAGTCCGCGTCCAGGCTGTAGCTGTCGAGCATGGTGAACTCGCGCACGCGGATCAGCCCGCCGCGCGGCCGCGGGTCATCGCGCCACTTGGTCTGGATATGATAGACCAGGCAGGGCAGTTGGCGGTAGGATCGGATCTCGCTGCGCGCCAGGCCGGCGACGACCTCCTCGTGCGTCATCGCCAGCACCATGTCGTGATCCGACTTGTCCTTGAACCGGCCCATCTCCGAGCCGATCTGATACCAGCGGCCCGTCTCCTGCCAGAGATCCGCGGGGTGGACGACCGGCATGGTCAGCTCCTGCCCGCCGATGGCGTCGATCTCCTGCCGCATGATGGCCTCGATCTTGGACAGCGAGCGCCGGGCCAGCGGCAGATAGCTGAAGATGCCCGCGCCGAGCTGGCGGATGAAGCCCGCGCGCAGCAGGAGTTGGTGGCTGATGACCTCGGCGTCGGCCGGCGCTTCACGCAGCGTCCGGCTGAACAGGCGGCTCATGCGCATGACGGCCTCGCTCGTAGTCCTCCGGCGTATCCAGGTCCGCCAGGATGGACGGTGAATTCACTGTCAGGTATTCTACCATAGCCCGGTGATCGGCCAGCACGCGGCGAAGGTTGTCGTCCGCGGCCAGGATCGCGGGCCACAGGCTGCGCGGCAACAGGACGGGGTGGCCCGCGCGCATGTTATGGCTAGGGATGATGACGCGCTGCCAGTTGGCCGCGGCCCCGGCCGCGAGCACCGCCCGGACGGTCGCGACCTGCATCTGCGGCTGGTCGCCCAGGCAGAGCAGCGCGGCGGGACGCCCTTCGGCAGGCTCCAGCGCGGCCAGCCCGGCCTGGATTGAGCTGAGCATCTCGCCGGATGCGTAACGGGGGTTGTGGACGCAGCGCGCGGCTATGCCCGCGGCCCGGACCGCGTCCGCGACCTCCGCGTCGCGGTGGCCGGTGACGACGACGATCTCGGCGACCGCGGCCGCGGCGAGGGTCGCCAGCACCTGCCCGATGACGGTCGTTGCGCCCCAGGGCAGGGTCAGCTTGAAGCGCCCCATGCGCCGGGAGAGGCCGGCGGCCAGGACGAGCGCGGGGCTGCTTACACCGCCATCCACGGTGGGTCCAGCCGTGCAATCTCGGCGTAGACGGGGCAGCCGGGGTCGTGCGCGCCCGGCAGATAGCCCGTGCTGACGAGGAACTCGCGCACGATCTCGCCGCCCATGAAGCGGAACGTCCGCTTGAACAGCTTCGTCCACTCCGCCAGCGGCAGCGGGTGATGCGCGTCCAGCCAGCCCGCAAACGAGCCGTAGTCCGCGCGCAGCGCCAGCACGCGCCGCGCGTTCTCGATGACCGCGGCGATCTTCAGCCGGTTGCGGACGATGCCCGCATCGGCCAGCAGCCGCGCGACATCCGCCTCGCCGTAGGCCGCGACCTTCGCCGGGTCGAAGCCGTCGAACGCGGCCCGGAAGTTCGCCTGCTTCCTGAGGATGAGCGTCCACGAGAGGCCCGCCTGGTTGATCTCCAGGGCCAGCCGTTCGAGCAGCGCGGCGTCCGAGCGCAGCGGGAAGCCGTACTCGGTGTCGTGATATGGCCCGTGGATCGGGTCGCCGCGCGCGACGTCGCAATAGCTGGACATGACTCCTCCGAGGGTCGACAGACGAAAATAGCCACAGAGAGCGCAGAGAACGCTGAGAAGGTGAAGGAGACTATCGCGTCCTGCCCCTTCATAATCCTCTCTGTTGCCTCTATGCTCTGTGGCTGGCGGTTATGGCGTCGTTGTCGGCGCGGCCGTGTCCACCGTCGGCTGGATGCCCGGCCCGGCGAGGACGATGGTCGGCAGGGCGCCCTCCGGCGTGAAGATGACCTTGTCGGTCGCCTTCAGCGCGCTGGCGTTGGCCAGCGCGGTCTGGATCATCAGATAGGCGGGGTTGTTCGTGTACAGCTCGGCCTTGACGATCTCGGCGGCCAGGTCGGCCTTGGCCTTCTCGGCCGCGGCGCGGGCCAGGGCCTGGTTGATGGCCAGGTCGCGCTCCGCGGAGAGCAGTTCGTTGTTCTTGGTGGCCTCGATGACCGCGCGCTGCGCCTCGACCTTCTCCTTTTCGAGCTGGGCCAGGAGGGTCTGCTGCCGCGCCTCTTCCTGCACCCGGCTCTGGGCCACGCGCACCTCGCCCTGCTGCCGCGCCTGCTCGGCCGCGGCCTCGGCCTCCGCCTTGAGCTTGTCTTGCGCGGCCTTCTCCGTGTTCAGACGGCTCTGCGTGGTCGCGTCCAGGATGGCCTGCGCCTCGCTCGAAAGGATGATGTTGGGCACGACGACGTTGGCGATCGCCAGGCCGTAGTTGTCCGCCAGCCCGCTGAGCTCCTCGTCGATGCATGCGCGCAGCACATCGCGCGCGGTGCCGATCACGTTGTCGTTGAACGTGCGCTCGCCGATGCAGACCTTGGCCGCCTGCCGGGCCAGCCCCTCGACGCGGTTCTCGAGGATGGATTCCTGGAGATAGACCTCGCTATACTGCGCCCATTTGTCCTTCAGCAGATCGGCCTGGGCCAGGTTGGGCCGGAAGATGTCGCCGGAGACGGTCAGCCCCAGGCGCTGGCGATCCTTCGTGATGATCTCCTGATCCTCGACGGTGAACGGCACCGCCCGATAATGATTCACAGGACGGTCTTAGGCAGTTTTGAGCGATTCATCGGCATCCTGATCGAACACTTCGCCGGCAACTTCCCGCTCTGGCTCAGCCCCGAACAAGTCCGCGTCCTGCCCATCGGCGGCGAAGACGAAGCCGACGCCGACACCCGCGCCGTCATCGACTACGCCAAAGGCATCCAGGCCGAACTCCGCGCCGCCGGAGTCCGCGCCACGATCGACCTCTCGAACGACC
>MWBF01000260.1 GCA_002068935.1 Chloroflexi bacterium ADurb.Bin325 | reverse complement strand
GGCTGGCGACGGCCCGCCTGCACGACCGGCTGGTTCGCGCGGGCGTGCCCGCGGTCAGACGGCCCGACCTGCACAGCGCCGCGGACGCGCTGGAGGCCTACGGCGAGATGGATCTCATGGTCGGCACGCGCATGCACACCGCCATCTTCGCCCTGTGTCGGGCCGCGCCGATCCTGCTGATCGGCTACCAGCCGAAGGGGTGTAACGTGATGGCCACGGTCGGGCTCGAACGCTACTGCCAGGAGATCGCGCGCCTCGACCCCGCGCGGCTGTACGACTCCGCGATCGAGCTGCTGGATCGGCGCGCCGAGGTGCAGGCGGCCATCCTGCAACAGCAGGACGGCCTGCGCGAGCGGGCCGCCGGCTGGACGCGCTATCTTGCCTGAGGCGGGCCGGGAGGGAGCCATGACGCGGCCGCGCATCCTGCAACTGGTCACGGGCATCGCCATCGGCGAACAGTCGGGCGGGGCCGAGCAGGTCGCCCTGCACGTCGCCCTGCGCCTCGATCCGGCCGCGTTCGAGCGCGCGGTCTTCGTGATGCGGCGGTACGGCTCGCCCGCGGAGGCCGCCTGGCACGCGCGGCTGGCCGCGGCGCAGGTCGTGGTCTTCGGGTTCGGCCCGCCCGCGAACGGCGAACGCGCGGAGCTACAGCGCATCTGGCGCGACCTGTGGGCCTGCGTGAGCGCGTTCCGGCCCGACGTGATCAACAGCCACTCGGAGCGGGGCGATGCGCTCAACGTCCTCGTGCGCCTGCTCCACCCCGCCCACCCCTGCGCGATCCGCACCATGCACACGGATCAGCAGTGGCAGACGCGGCCCTGGACGGGCCGGCTCTTTGCGCAGGCCGTCTTCCCGCTGGCCTGCGCCCGCGAGATCGCCGTCTCCCAGGCCGTGCGCGACGTGCTCGAACGGCGGCCCCTGGCGAGGCTGCTGCGCAAGAAGAGTCCCCTCTGCTATCCGGCCATCGACAGCGCGGGGCTGAGGGAGGCCCGGGAGGCCCGCGCCCGGCTGCGCCACGACGGCGGCAGCGCGGCCGCGCTGCCGCCGGGGGCGCCGTCCGGCCGCCCGCGCGTGGGCATCGTCGGCCGCCTGATGCCCCAGAAGGGCCATGCCTTCCTGCTGCAAGCGGTCGCGCGCCTGGCGGAGGCCCACCCCATCGACCTGCTGGTCGTCGGCTCAGGCCCGCTGGACGCCGACCTGCAAGCCCAGGCCGCGGCCCTCGGCATCGCCGAACGGGTGCACTTCCTCGGCCATCGTCGCGACGTGGCGGCCATCCTCGCCCACCTCGACCTGCTCGTCTCGGCCTCCCTCTGGGAGGGGCTGCCCGGCGCGGTCCTGGAGGCGATGGTCGTCGGCGTGCCGGTGATCGCCACCGATGTGTCGGGCAGCCGCGAGGTCGTGCTGCCGGGCCAGACCGGGCTGCTCGCACCGCCGGGCCGCGGCGATGCGCTGGCCGACGCGCTTGCCTATGCCATCGGCCACCCCGCGGACATGGAAGCGATGGCCCGTCGCGCGGCGGAGCTTGTCGGACGGTTCAGCGTGGAGGAGATGGCGCAGGCCTATGCCGCGGTCTATCGGCAGGCGCTGGCGGGGCGACAGGCCGGATAGCCGGCGGGGCGCACAAAAAAGGGTGGACGCATTGCTGCGTCCACCCCGGAATGTTCAGCTACCCGTCAGGGTCAGGGGACCGGCTGCGCGTTGTAGTCCTCGGCATAGCCAGGGAACGCGTGGCGGGCGATCGCGATGAACTTGGCGTTGGGGTTGTCGGGGTGCGCCGAGATGATCACGCCGCCGCCGAACGACCCATCGCTATAGTACCCGAACTCGCCTGGCGCCATGCCGTCCTTGCCCAGTGCGCCGGCCGTGCTGGCGCTGGAGTTGCCCTTGGACAGCCCAGGGATCGTCAGCGTTTCGGTCGCCAGCGGGGTCCCGCCGGATTTGCCGAAGTACTGGACATTCACCTTGATCGTGGAGGCCTCCAGGTTCTGGATGGCCATGGTGGTCCGCTGGCGGCTGCTCTTGGCGGTCGTGAAGTTGGCGTCGCTGGCCCAGCGCACGAGCGGCAGGGCAAGCTTGGAGTAGCCGGCCGGCTCGCCCAGGAAGGCCGTGAAGACGTTCTGCTTGGCGGGCGATGCGCCAGCGCTCGGGGCCGCCTTGCCGATGGCAACGATGGCCGCGCCGGTGCTGGTGATCTTGGCCGAGCCGGTGAAGCCGGCCATGTTCGCGCCGCTGCTCGGGCTGCAACCGATGATGCTCTTCTTCTGGCCCGGCCCGATGTTGTACGGCCCGTCGGTGGTCTTGAGCGACCCGTCCAGGTTGTAGTACTGAACGGTAATCTGGGCCGAGTCGGTCAGGCTGGCGTTCTGGACGGCGTAGTTGGTGTCCATCTCGAACGCCTTGCACAGCGCGGTCGCCATGTAGATCGTGTTGGAGGCCCGGCTGAGCGGCACGCCCTCGAAGTTCGCGCCGAGGTTCGACGTGACGTACAGTTCGCTCGCGGCCGCGACGATGTTCGCCGGGGTCGCGCCGTCGCTGTCGAGCACGGCCGTGACGATGGCGGAGCCGTTGAACGAGGTCAGGCCGCCCGGCAGGCCGGTGGTCGCCGCGTTGTCCATCTCGATGTACTTGGCGGAGCCAGCCGGGATCACGTGCGTGATCTGGCCGGCGAGCGCGCCCGCGTTATCCGCGTCGTAGAACTTGACCGTCGCGCGGACTGCGGCGTCGGCTGCGTTCTGGACCGAGAAGACCGTGGTGCGGTTGAACTTGTTGGCCAGCGTGGTGGCAACCAGATACTGGCTGGCGGAATCGGCCTGCGAGAAGCCGTTGGAGAGCATGCGGACGAAGACGTCGGCGTCGGGCGATGTCTGCTGCACGGTCGCGACGAGCGGCTCGGTGGACGACATCACGGCGGAGCCGCGGAACCCGGCCGGCACCCCGCTGACGCTGCCGATGGAGAACGATGCGCCTGCCCCCGCGCCGAGCGGGCCGCCGGGCGGCGTGAAGGAGATCGGCGTGCCGCTGCCTTCGGGGTAGAAGTTGACGGTTACATCCGCGGGATTGCTGCCGACGTTCTGATAAGTGATGGCGACGATCCAGCTGGTCGTCCGCGCAGACGCCTGGGTGATGGCCGCGCCGAATGCGCTCACCACGAGCGCTACGACCAGGGCAATCGCCCATACCCGTGACCTGAATTTCATAGGGCCTCCTCGTAAAAGTAGCCGCGCCTTATGCCAGGCGAAAACAGCACCGGCAACGACTTTTCGGCTTTGATGGATGAGGCCATCTTAGGGCATGCGCCGCGCAAAAGCAATACCGCTTTCGGGTTATTTTGGGTGATCCGGGCCTGTTTCGGCCCTTGTCGGCCCCTACGAGGGGAATTGCCGGTCGGCGCACCGGCCTTTTTGCGCAAAGGCCGCCGTCCAACTATAATCGACCCGGACGAGACGAGCGCTCTCGTCGATACACTGGCTGCACAAGTCAAGCCATGCGACGCGCGAAGCCTCGCGCGTTCGGGAGCACACATCATGCGCATGATCGCCCTGCTATCGATCGGACTTCTCCTGTTGGCCGGCTGCGTCCCGCTCCAGACCGATCTGTCGCCCCTGCCGGCCGCGACCGCGATCCCGGCTGCGACGGACGGCGCGCAGCCGCCCAGCGACGCCACCATGGCCGGGTTGGTCGGGAGGGCGGTCACGCTCGACGGAACGCCCATCACGGGCACTTCGGTCAGCCTGGCCCAGGTCTTCTGGAACGAGGATCGCAGCGACGGCGCGTTCGTGCTCAACGCCGCGGCCAGCCCGATCACCGCGTTGCAGGAGGACGGCGTCTTCCGCTTCACGAACGTGCTGCCCGCCGAGTACGTCGTCGTCGTGGGCGACCCCGTGGGCGCCAACGTCATCGTCGCGGAGCCGGACGGGCAGGCCAGGGTCATCGAGCTGGTCGCCGGCGAGACGCTCGACATCGGCGATCTGCGGGTGGCCTGGAGCTCGCGGCCCTGATCTGTCAACCCGCCAGGTCCTCCAGGCAGGCCAGGTAACGCCTGCCGAGGGCTTGCAGGTCGTATTCCACCAAAAAGCGCCTGTGCCCCTGCTCGGCCAGCCGACGGCGCAGGGCCGAGTCGTCGCAGAGCCGTTGGATGGCGCGGGCCAGATCCGCGCCGTCCGCCCGTCGGCACACATAGACCTCTTCGCCGTGGCGCAGGGCCGCCTCCACCGCGGGCGACGCGCCGGTGATCACCGGCCTGGCCATCGCCAGCCCCTCGTAGACCTTGTTCTGGACCGTCATCAACGACTGCGGCGTCACGCCGAACGCGCCCAGGAGCACGTCCGCGCACGCGATCTCCTGCACCAGCCCGGCCGGCTCCAGCCACCCCGAAAACTCGACGTTCGTCAGCCCGTAGCGTTGTGCGAGCTCCTGCGCCTTCGGGCGTTCCGGCCCGTCGCCGATCAAGCGAAACCGGATGGCGGGCTGCGCGCTGAGCAGCCGCGCGGCCTCGACGATGTGCTCCACACCGTGATTGGGGATGAAGGTGCCGTAGTAGACGACGCTCAGGCTGCCGTCCGCGGCGCGCGGGCAGGGCATGGGCCGGTAGATGCGGCTGTCCGCGCCGGTGGGGACCAATCCGAAGCGGGCGGGCGGGACGCCGTGGACGCGGCCGAACCAGGCCACATACTCGGCGGTGTCCAGGATGAGGCGGTCGGGCAGCCGACAGGCCCACCGTTCCAGCCAGCGCAGCGCCCGGATGGTCAGGGGGCTGCGCTCCGCCAGGCCGCGCTCGACCGCGATCAGATAGATCGACATAAAGACGTCCCAGGCCAGCGGCCGTCGCCGCCGCCAGCTCAACAGCCGCGCCAGAAAGACGTCGAACTGGCCGGGATAGCCGACCAGCAGGATGTCGTACGGGCCGATGGTGCGGTACTGTTTCAGCAGCCGGGCGTAAGTGCGCAGGACGCGCGCCCAGAAGGCCGGCCTACGCCAGCCCCCGCTGGCCGCCTGGACGCGATCCTCGACGTCCGTCCACAGCTCCTGGTGGCACTCGACCACCTCGACGCCGTTGCGCCGCAGGCTCTCGATCATGATGGCGTTGCGCGAATAGCGGCCGCGGTAGGTGCCGAAGTAGCAGACGCGCACGGTCAGCCGTCCTCGCTGGGCGGCAGGGGCGCGGCCGGCGAGGACGACGTCTCCTCGGCGGGCGGCGCGGCGGCCTGC
>MWBF01000259.1 GCA_002068935.1 Chloroflexi bacterium ADurb.Bin325 | reverse complement strand
GGTCGATCTGGGGGTGGGCGTCGTGCGCATCGCGGTGACCGCGCTGGCCCACGCCAGCTTTGCCGGCGTCAGCGGCTACTTTCTGGGCCGCGCCAAGTTCGAGAACCGCGGCCCGCTGTGGCTGCCGCTCGGCGTGTTTATCGCGGCCCTGCTGAACGGCGTCGTGACAGCCATCATCGGCGAGATCAACCGCTCCGGCCTGCAGGCCACCCCGCTCAACGGGCTGATCGGCGCGGCGGTGGTCGCCGCGCTGACGTTCGGCGTGCTCTTTGCCATCTTGCAGCGCAACAACCGCGGCGTCCCGGCCGCGGCCGCCTGAGGAGGCGCACGATGACCGCGATCACCGCACGGCCCTTCCGCCGCCTGCTGAAGGACGAGGAGCCCGAATGGCTGGTCTGGGCGCTCGTCGCCGGGATGCTCATCATCGGGCTGTTGATCCGCACGATCTTTGTCGCGCGCATGGTCCAGGCCGCCGCGGGCGACCTGTCCGTCGCCTATCCCGCCGATTGGGTCGCGCTGAGCAGCGACGACCCATACGACGTGCTGGCCCGCTCCGAGCCGCTGACCTCGGCCGCGTTCCCGGCCACCCTGCGCATCGCGCAGTTGCCCACGGCCGAGGTCAGCACGGCCGCGGTCGGGCTGGACGATTTTGCGCTCAAGTGGAGCGACCGGCAGACGCACGAGCTGGAGGGCTTCCGGGTGCTCAGCATCGAGCCGCTCCGCGTGCAGGATCGGGATGCGGCCCGGATCAACTACGCCTATGTCGCCGAGCCGCTGCTCGGCGGGCCGGGGGCCCTGCCGATCGTGGCGCGCGGGCAGGATGTCCTGATCGTGCAGGGCGAGACGCTGACCGTCGTCCGGCTCGTCGCGGACGCGGATGCCTACGATGGCCTGGCCGCCACCTGGCAGCGCATCCTCGGCTCGCTCAAGATGCCGCAGGAAGGAGGGGCGCGATGAGAACAAGGGCGCACGCCGCGCTGGCGGTTATCCTGCTGCTGTCGCTGATCTTCGGCCTGGCCGGCAGCACCCGGCCCGCGCAGGCGCTCGACAAGGCGGTCAGACAGCAGATCTTGCGCGCCTCCGTCAAGCTGATGACGCAGTTCGACAACAACCCGCAGGCCGGCAGCCTCTGCTCCGGCTCGATGCTCAACCAGGAAGGCTACATCCTCACCAACTACCACTGCATCGGCTATGTGACCGACGGCCACCGGGATGAGACCCTGGATGCGATGGGTCTGCGGCCCGGCGACCTGTTCAACCAACAGGGGCTTTCGGTCGTCGCCATCACCGACGACCCGCGCCAGCTCCCCAAGCCGACGTATGTCGCCCAGGTGTTGACCGGCGACTCGACGCTCGACCTGGCCGTGCTGAAGATCGTCGCCTACTACAACAGCCGCCAGAAGCTGCCGGCCAGCCTGCCCGTCGCGGCCTTCGACCTGGCCGATTCGGACGAGGTGGAGATGCTGGACGAGGTCTTCGTCATCGGTTATCCCGGCATCGCGGGCAACAGCGTCACCGCGACCGAGGGCAAGATCTCCGGCTTTCTGGACGAGGACGAGGACGGCAGCTTCGACTGGTTCAAGACGGACGTGCTCGTCAACCAGGGGAACAGCGGCGGCTCCGCGCTCAACGAGAAGGGCCAGTTGATCGGCATCCCGACGGCGCGGCTGCAAGACCAGGCCGGCAACATCATCTATCTGATCCGCCCGCTGAACATCGCCGTGCCATACATCCAGCAGGCGCTCAAGGCGGGCAGCGCCGAGCCGGCCATCGCCGGCCCGCGCACCCGGCCTGCGCAGCCCGCGCAGACGGCCGGCAACGCCAGCTTCGGCGCGCTGACCTTCGGGAGCGGCTTCGATGACAGCCGGGGCGTCACGGGCGCGGCGCGCCAGTTCAGCTCCGGCATCCAGGAGATACACGCGGGCCTGCCTTACGAGAACATGCGCAACGGCACGGCCTGGGGGTATGCCTGGCGGCTCGACGGCCAGGACATCGCCACGGACGACAGCCTGAAGTGGGAGCACGGCCAGTCGGGCATCCTCAACCTGTATCTCTCGAGCGATAACGGGCTGCCCGACGGCCAGTATGGCTTGCAGGTCTTCCTGCGCGGAGCGCTCGTACAGGAGGGGGACTTCACGATCGGCCAGCGGGCGCAGGGGCCGCTGAAGCCCTCGAAGCCCGACCCGGTGCAGGATCGGGGCGTGCTCGTGTCGGGCACGATCATCGACCACAACACCAAACGGCCCATCGAGGGCGCCGTCGTGGTCTTCCTCTATCCGGGCGTGACCGTGGCCGACTTCGACCGCGACCAGAGCGCGGACAAGGAAGACAGCATCATCACCTACGGGCTGACGGACGCCAGCGGCCTGTTCACCACCTACTCCTCGCTGCCGCGCGGCGAGGTGTACGGCGCGATCGTGGGGGCCAGGGGCTATCAGCGCATCGCGGAGGATGATGCGCTCGAGATCCTCGAGGACGACCCGGATCTGCTCGAACTGCTCCCGCTGGAGCTGGAGCGCGCGCGTTAGAGACTGTAAAATCAGATATACAGATGGGGGCTGCGTCGGCGAGCGACCGGCGCAGCCCCCGCCGCCCCTTCGACCGCCCCGCCGTGCGCGGCGGCTACGCCAGTCCCGCGGCCAGCCGCACCGTCTCGAACTGGATGTCCACCGTGTCCTCGATGCGCCGCGCATAGCCGCCGGCCATGACCACCGCGACCGGCAGGCGCAGGCCGCGACAGCGGTCGAACACCAGCCGGTCGCGCGCGGCCAGCCCGGCCTTGCTCAGCGCGAGGCGGCCCAGCGCATCGCCCTCGTAGGCGTCCGCGCCGGCCAGATAGATGGCCAGGTCGGCCTGCGCCGCGGGCAGCACATAGTCCAACGCATCGTCGAGCGCGGCCAGATACGCCGCGTCCCCCGTGCCGTCGGGCAGCTCCACATCCAGATCGCTCTGTTCCTTGTGGAAGGGAAAGTTCTTTGCGCCGTGGATCGAGAAGGTGAAGATGGTCGGGTCCGCGGCGAGCAGCGCGGCCGTGCCGTTGCCCTGGTGGACATCGCAGTCGATGATGACGATGCGCGGGCCGCCGTCGGCCGCGCGGCGCTCCGCCTGCATGACCCGCGCCGCGACCGCCACGTCGTTGAAGACGCAAAAGCCCTCGCCGTGATCGGCAAAGGCATGGTGCGTGCCGCCGGTGAGGCTCACCGCCACGCCGCAGCCGCCGTTCGCGGCCGCATCCAGCGCGGCCCGGCACGCGGCGATGGTGCTGCCCACCGACCGGCGGCTCCGCTCCGCCAGCTCCGGCGACCAGGGAAACCCGATGCGCCGCACCTCGCGCTGGCTGAGCGTCCCGTTCAGCACCTTTTCGATGTAGGCTGCGTCGTGGGCCAGGCGTAGCTGTTCGATGGCCGCGGCGGCCGGGACGGTCAGCTCGCACGGCGGCGCGAGCTCGCGCGCCACCCGCTGGCGGAGCAGCGCATACTTCGATACGGGGAAGCGGTGGCCCTCCGGCAGCGGATAGGTGAAGTGGTCGATGTGGAACGTCTTCATCGGGCGGTCATCGGCGCGGGGTCGCGGGCAGCCGCTACCGCTGGCAGCGGGGGCAGAAGTGCGTGCTGCGCTGGGTCACGCGGATGCGCTCGATGGGTGCGCCGCAGCGCGGGCACGGCTGGCCCGTCCGCTGATAGACGCGCAGCTGCTGGTAGAACGCGCCCTCGGTGCCGTAGGGCGTCCGATAATCGCGCAACAAGGTGCCGTTCTTGTCGATGGACTCGTTCAACACCGCGCGGAGCGCCGCGTGCAGCGCGGCGACCTCGTCGTCGGTGAGGGACGCGCCGTTGCGCAGCGGATGGATGCCCGCGCGGAACAACGCCTCGTCCGCATAGATGTTGCCGACGCCGGCCACCACGGTCTGATCCAGCAGCAGCGCCTTGATCGCGGTGCGCCGCCCGCGCAGCCGGGCCGCCAGCTCCTCCGGGGTGAAGTCCCACCCCAGCGGCTCCGGCCCCAGCTTGCCGATGACCGTGCTCGCGTCGCTGACCAGCCAGATGCGGCCGAACTTGCGCATGTCGGTGAAGACCAGCCGGTCGCCGTCCGCCAGGTCGAAGCGGGCGCGCACGTGGCCGTTCTGCCCCGCAGGGTCGGCCTGTGACACGACGGTCAGATGGCCCGTCATCCGCAGGTGGACGATCAGCGTGTCGCCGGAATCGAGCAGGATCAGGATATACTTGCCGCGGCGGCCCACCTCGACCACCCTCCGCCCGGCCAGCCGGTCGGCCAGCTCGGTCGGGTCGGGGGTCGCCAGCGTCCGCGGCCAGTCGATCGAGGCGTCGGCAAACTGCCGCCCGACCAGTTGGGGCCGCAACTCGCGCACCACGGTCTCGACTTCGGGGAGTTCAGGCATGTTTCCTCGGAAATAAAAAAAGCGGCGCCCCGGTCCCCTCCCGTTTCACAGGAGAGGGAGACTTTCGGGCGACCCCTCCCCCGCTGCGCGGGGAGGGGTAAGAGCGGGGCCATCATCCCTCGTGCGGCCCCCACCCCGGCCCTCCCCCGTTTCACGGGGGAGGGCGGCTTTCGGACAACCCCTCCCCCGCTGCGCGGGGGAGGGGCAGGGGGTGGGGGCCATCATCCCACAAAAAGCTGTGGAGCCAAAACGCCGGTTCAGCGCCGCGCGACGTCTATCTCGGCCGCGCGCGGCAGGCTCAGCAGCCCGTAGGCCGCGCCGTCCACATCGCGCAGCGTCAACAGCCAGCCCGCGCCGGCGTCGTGCAGGCTGATGATCTGCCGGTTCGAAACCCAGCGCGGGTCGAACACGCTGATCATGTTGCCGAGAAGCTGCGGCTTGCGGCCCGCGGCGCCGACATAGACCTGATATGCATCCGCATACAGGAAGCTCAGGCTGTCCGGCGACCAGCCCAGGAATGCGCCGTTCGTGAGCGTGCCGTAGAGCTGGGTGGCCGAGCCGTCCGGCCCGGCCAGGTACAGCTCATAGGCCTCGCCCGCAGCGCCGACCGCCCGCGTGTAGGCCAGCCGGGAGCCGTCCGCAGACCAGTACGTCTGGAGCGCGTCCAGCCTGCCCGCGACGGTCGCCTCCCCGTTCACCGGGACGCGGTAGAGCGTCACGCCGTTCATCTCGCTGACCAGGGTGGGGCGGATCGGGTCCACGGTCGGGATGGCGACCCACAGACTGCGGCTGCCGGGCAGCCACTGCACCTGGCCATCGTACATCGGCTTGGCCGGGCTGGCCGGGAAGG
>MWBF01000258.1 GCA_002068935.1 Chloroflexi bacterium ADurb.Bin325 | reverse complement strand
CGCCGCCATCCCAGCCCCGCCCCGTGTAGTGGGCAAACGTCTGCCCGCGCCAGTAGAGGCTCTGGCCCGGATCCGCGCCCCGCGTGCGCACCCGCAGCGCGACCTCCCGGCCCAGCTCCGGGCTGCCGCCCAGCAGATGGGCGCGCGGCAGCCCGCCCTCGGCCACACCGAACGCGGGGATCAACGAGCGTACGGGCTGGACCGCCTCGAAGCTGGCCGAGACGCGCGTCTCGACCTCCTTGTAGGGCGACTCGAAGACGCGCCAGAAGGCCTGCGAGAACTCGTCCGATGCGACGAACGGCAGCACAGGGGCCAGGGTCATGGTCACCGCCGCGATGGCGAGGCCGATCAGCACCATGTCCAGCCGGATCTCGGGCGAGTAGTCCGTGCCGGCCCGATCCCAGCGGCGCATCAGCCACGACAGCCGCGACATGACCAGCAGCATCGCGGTCGCGCCCAGGAAGGTGATCAGCGACCAGCGCGTCTCGTCCGCCCAGAAGGCCAGCTGCGCGAGGACGATGCCCGTCGGCAGCAGCGCGACAAAGGGCTGGCCCCGCCGCGCGATCCACCAGCCCGCCCAAGCCGCAAAGCACCAGGTCAGCAGGCCGGCCAGCCCGATGACGACCAGGTTGTCGGGCGCGCCCGGCCCCCTGAGCAGCCCGTCCAGCCACCAGACGACGCGCTGGCCGAAGCCGACCAGCGCGTCCCACTGATCGCGGAAATAGGTGACGGCCGGCGCGGGCGAGGGAGCTCCGCCCGCGCGCCAGGCGAGCCAGCGCGCGGCCTGGCCGACGAGCGGCCCGACCCGCAGCACCTGCACGCCCCAGGCCAGCGTCGCGGCGACGCCGGAGAGCGCGATGACCAGGGCGGCCAGCACGCCCGACAGCCGGGGGCGGTAGGCCAGCCACCAACTGAACGAGAGGCCCAGGAAGGAGAGCCAGATGGTCGGCTGAAGCCCCGGCGCCAGCGCGCTGTTCACCGCGGCGTAGGGCAGCGTCAACACGACGCCGAGCGCCAGCAGGTAGACCAGCCACCCCTCGCCGGGCCGCAGCCGCCGCGCCGCCCGGACGATGAACGGCGGGCCGTCCCGGTCCGCGGCGGGCAGGTTATCGCTTACAGACATGTCGGATGAACTTTAAACCTCTTCCTCGACGCGCACCGGGATCACCCGGCCGGAGCCGGACAGCGCCCGCAGCTCGATCCGCTGGCGCTTGATCCGTTCCAGCGGGCGGAAGGGGAACCCCTTGGCAATGACCGTGTGCGGGATGCGCTGCTGGCCGAGCAGCCCGCGCAGTCCGTCGAGCCTTTCGGCCGCGCCCGCGGGCGGGTCAAACGTTGTCGCGTCCAGCAGGATGACGGTGGGCGCGTTGCCGCGGCTCATCAGCGGCAGCAGCGGCGCCACCCAGGCGCCGTCCTGCGAGGGCGTGATGATCGCCAGCGTCCGCCCGCTGCCCAGGGTCGGCCCGGCCTGTCTGAGCAGCTCGGCCAGCGACGTCCCGGCCTGCGGCTCGACCTCCGCCAGCGCCTGGAGGATGCGCCACAACTGGGCCGGCTCGCGGCTGGGCGGCAGCATGAGCGGGCTGCGCCCGGCCAGCAGCAGCCCCACGGCGCGGCGCTCGCCCTGGCGGAGGTGCTGCACGGCCAGCGA
Organism: Chloroflexi bacterium ADurb.Bin325; assembly: GCA_002068935.1. Lineage (GTDB taxonomy): Bacteria > Chloroflexota > Anaerolineae > CG2-30-64-16 > CG2-30-64-16 > MWBF01. Next base: position 3,604 of record MWBF01000258.1, on the reverse strand, counting down.
TGCGGCCAGGATGACGGCATACTCCTGCGTCGCCTCCGCGCCCGCGCCCGCCTGGACCGCAGCGTCGAGATCCACGATGAGCCACAGGTCGCCGGACGGCTCGCGGTCGAACTCGCGCACCATGATCGCGCCGTGATGCGCGGTCGCGGGCCAGTGGACGCGGCGCAGCGGGTCGCCCGCGATGTACTGGCGCACGCCGCCCACCTGGATGGTCTCCTCGACCGAGCGTTCCGGCGAGATGGAACGGCCCGGCGCGTGCCCGCGCGGCAGCTCCAGGCCGGGCAGGAACGCGGCCCGCGGGTAAACCATGATGGTCGTGGTCTGAGGATAGTGGTGGGTGACGCGGAAGAAGCCGAGCGGGTCGCTCATCTCCAGATCCCACGGGCCGAGCCGGAACACCCCGCGGCGCTGGCACAGCCCGGCCATCGTCCACGTGCGCTCCGCCAGCCCGCCGACCGTCTCCACCCGCGCCACGCTGTAGCCGGGCACGTCCGAGCGGTCGCGCACGTGCGCCCACAGCACGGGCAGCGCGCTGGCGTTGGTCAGGGTGAACTCCTCGCGCAGCTCGTCGCCGGCCACGACCCACGCGCCGAGCGTCCGCCGCTCCGCGCTGACCCGGTCGCGCATGACCCGCGCCCAGCCATAGCCGATCAGGATCAGCGCGCCCAGGCCGACCAGGAGCCAGCTCCAGGCCTTGTCCGGGCTGACGAGTTGCACGACCAGCAGCGCGGCCCAGGCCAAAAACGGGAGCGCGCTGGAGGGGGACATGCGCCGCACCGGCGCGTCATTGGCTTCCATGACGAGAGAGAGTATACTACACGGCTGAACCAACCAACAAGGAGACAGCGATGGCCAGTCATTATGTCACACCCGGCGCACCCCTCTTTCGCAAGCTGTCGGACGCCCAGCTCGCGCTGATCCACGGCGCCAGCCTCGAGATCCTGGAGCGCACCGGCGTCCAGTTGCATCACCCGGAGGCGCTCGCGCTGCTCCGTTCCGCGGGCGCGCAGATCCTGGAGGACGGCTGGGTGCGCATCCCGCCGGCGCTGGCCGAGTGGGCGCTGCGCGCCGCGCCGAAGCGCATCACCTGGGCCGAGCGCGGCGGCCGGCCGGTCATGGCGCTGCAGGGCCGCAACGTCTACTACGGGCCGGGGTCGGACTGCCCGAACGTGATCGACGTGCGCACCGGCGAGCGGCGGCCCGGCACGCTGGCCGACATCGCGGAGGCCGCGCGCGTGCTGGACGCGCTGCCCAACATCGACTTCCTGATGTCGTTCTGCATGGCGTCGGACGTGCCGCAGGCCATCGCGGACCGCTATCAGATGGCCGCGCTGCTGTCGAACAGCACCAAACCGATCCTGTTCGTGACGACCGAGTTTGCCGGCTGCGTGGATGCGGTCGAGATGGCCGAGATCGTCGCGGGCGGCGCGGACGCGCTCCGGCGCAACCCCACCTGCGCGTGCTACATCAACGTGACCTCGCCCCTCGTCCACAACACCGAGGCGCTCGACAAGCTGCTCTTCATGGCCGACCGCGGCCTGCCCTGCACCTACAACCCGGTCGTGCTGCGTGGGGCCAACGGGCCGATCACGCCCGCGGGCGCGGTTGCGCTGGGCAACGCGGGCGAGCTGGCCGGCCTGGTCGTGGCGCAGCTCAAGCGCGAGGGCGCGCCCGTCATCCTCTCCGGCGGGACCCAGGACATGCTCGACATGCGCACGACGAGCGACGTCTACGCCGCGCCGGAAAACCGCGTCCTCTGCGTGGAGATGGCCCACTACTACGGCATGCCCATCTTCGGGCTGGGCGGCTGCTCGGACTCGCAACTGCCCGACGAACAGGCCATGATGGAGATCGGGCTGACGCTGCTGGCCGAGACGCTGGCCGGCTCGCACCTGATCCACGACGTGGGCTATCTGGCCTCCGGCATGACCAACTCGCTCGAATCGATCGTCATGGCTGACGAGATGATCCACTGGGTCAAGCGCTTCATGCAGGCCACGGAGGTGTCCGCGGAGACGCTGGCGCTGGACGTGATCGCGGCCGCGGGCCCGGCCAACGCCTTCATGCAGCACGACCACACACGGGCACACTACCGCGAGGACTGGTATCCGAAGCTCATCGAGCGGCGCAACTGGGACGCCTGGTCCGCCGCGGGCGGCCAGACCTTCCGCCAGCGGGCGCGCGAGCGCGCGCTCAAGCTGGCCGAGACGCACCGGCCGGAGCCCCTGCCCGCGGACGTGGCCGCCGCGCTGCAAGGGGTCATAGACCGCGCGGCCGCGCGGTGGGTATAAGGTTGGCCTGTGGCGCTACAGCCAGTCCACCAACTCTAGCCCTGGCACACGCTCGAAGTGACGCCTGTTATGAGTCACGAGCGTGTGGCCGTAGCTCAGTACAATGCCGGCAATCTGTAAGTCCGCTTCGCCCGGCAGCAGACCCGCGCGGCGCAGACCATCCTTGAGCTGTCCGGTTTGCCGCGCTGCGGAAGTGTCAAAAGGCAACACGACTACCGCAGCGAGCAGCTCATCGATGGCTGCCATATGCACTTCCGGGCGATCGGACTTATGTGCGCCGTAGATCAGCTCGCTGACCGTAATCGCCGTGATATACAGCATCGCGCCTGGCTCTACGAAACGATTCACATCCAGGCGGCCCCGCAGAACCGCGACGCAATGATCGGTGTCGAGCACAAAACTCATAGGTCAATCTCACGACCGGCAGCCTCGCGAGCCGCGTAAATCTCGGCAAGGAGTTCATCCGCTCCTTCATAGTCAGCCCAGCCGCCCGCAGCCTTCATGATGGGATGGCCCGTTGCAGGCTCACGCAGTCGCTCTGCGCGTTCCAGCGCCTCCAGGCGGTGTAAATCGTCTATGCTGATAAGCGCCGCGACCGGCTTGCCGCGCCGCAGGACCAGCAAACGCTCTCCCCCATGACGCACGCGCCCCAGCACCTCTGAAAAGCGAGATTTTACTTCCGCCGTGTTATATCCAGTCGTCATCAAGCACCTCATAGTCATTATGACCATCTCATTATATCAGGAATGTCCGCAGATGTCAACGTCTTGCTGCGCGCCAACGATCGCGCTATAATCCCATCCCATGACCCTATCAGACATCATTCGGTCGGAACTCGACCGGCTCCGGTGCGACTACGCCTTCTACTGCCGGCTCCCGAACCGGGAGCCCCTGCTGCTCAAGAACTGCGACCGGTTCCTCTCGGCCTCCATCATCAAGGTCCCGATCCTGTACGCCTGGGCCTACCTCGAACGGGCGGGCCGCGTCAGCCGGGACGAGATGTGCGAGCTGGACCTCGAGGAGCAGGTGCAGGGGGCGGGGCTTTCCTGGCTGCTGCACACGCGGCGGCTGCCCTTCCACGACGTGCTGCTCCTGATGATCGCGCTGTCCGACAACCTCTGCACCAACCTGGTCATCCGACGCATCGGCCTCGAGCGGCTCAACGACCTCTTCCGCGGCCCGCTCGGCCTGCGCGATACGCGCGTGGAGCGGCGGCTGTTCGACTATGCGGCGCGCGCCGCGGGGAAGGATAACTGGGTCTCGCCGCGCGACTGCGTGCAGCTCTACGCGCTGCGCGATGCGCTGCCCGCGGA
>MWBF01000257.1 GCA_002068935.1 Chloroflexi bacterium ADurb.Bin325 | reverse complement strand
GTGCGATAGCCGGCCTGCTCCAGATTGAAGGCCAGGCTGCGCCTGAGCAGCGCCTCGTCGTCCACCACCAACACGTGCACCGTCACGCTTGCGCCGCCCTCTTCCTGGCCGCGATCGTCAGCTCGAAGCGCGCGCCTTCGCCCGGCCTGGATTCATAGCGGATGACGCCGCCCATCTGCTCCGTCAGCAGCGTCACGACCTGATAGCCCAGCGAATGTTTGACCCGCTCCTCGAAGTCGGGCGGCAGCCCGACGCCGTCGTCGCTCACCGCGATGATGGTCTTGCCGCGGCTCGTCTTGACCACCACGCGCACCGTGCCCGCCCGGCCATTCTCCGCGGCCGGGAACGCGTGCTTGAACGCGTTGGACAGCAGCTCGTTCAGGATCAGGCCGTAGTAGACCGCCTGCTCGGCCGGCACGCTGGCGCGCGCCAGCTCGTACTCGATGGAGACATCGTTCGTGCAGAGCGCGCTGCACAGCTCCGTCGTCAACATGCGCACATACTGGCCCAGGTTGATCCGCCCCACGCCCTCCGAGCGGTAGAGGACCTCGTGCACGCGCGCCACGGCCATGATGCGCTTCTGGCTCGTCAGGAGCGCCGCGCGCACCGTCTCGTCGCCGGTCGTCGCCGATTGCAGCCCCAGCAGGCTGCTCACGAGCGCAAGGTTGTTCTTGACGCGATGGTGGATCTCTTTGAGCAGCAGATCCTTCTCGCGCACGGATTGCTCCAGCGCCTCGCGCACCCTCACCCGTTCGGTCACGTCCCGCGCGATGCCCTCCACCGCGATGGGCCGGCCCGCCTCGTCCTTGAGCAGCGCAAAACGATGTTCCAGCCAGATATATTCGCCGTCTTTGCGCTGCCAGCGGATCCGCACCACGCTCCCCACGGGGTCGGCGCCGGGGTCGAGGGCCACGATGGTCGAGACATCGTCCGGGTGGATCAGGCGGCGCACGGTCTCCGGCGCGGCGTAGAGCTCCTCCGGCGTATAGCCGGCGATCTCCTGGATCGCCGGGCTGATGTACTCGATGCGCAGCTCCGGCGCAAAGCTGATGCGGTAGATGATGTCGGGCGCGTGTTCGGCCAGGCGGCGATACCGCTCCGCGCGCGCCTGCAATGCGCGCGCCGCCTCCACCTGCTCGGTGACATCCTGGATCATCGCCAGATAGCTGGATTGGTTCGTGGGCGCGATGACCCATTCCAGGTGCGCGACCCCTGACCGCCGGGGCTCGTACAGCCCCTGCCGCCGCATCTCGTCGAAATCGACCGCGGCCCGCGCGCGCACCGGCTCCCCGCACCGCAGCTGCGCCTTCTGCTCCGCGGTCAGGGCCGCGCTGTCGAACAGGTTCCACCCCGACATGGTTTGCAGGCTGGGCAGCCCCAGGTAGCTCAAGGAGCTCGCATTGGCGTCCACCAGCCGGCCCTCCAGGTCATACTGCAAGACGGCGATGGCCGATCCGGCCGGGCTTCCCGGGCCATGCGCCTCGCCGCGCGGCCGCGACGCCTCGCCGGGCGACGGCCAGCCCGCCGCGATCCTCAGTTCGGCTGCCTCATCCTGCAATTCATCCGGTCCTTGTTCGGTCTCCGCTTGCATGATCCACCCACCCCGCTCTCATCGATCGTCAGAAATATCTCGCCCAACTGCTCAACTATTGTACCGCATAGGCGGCGGCGTCCGTAATCTGATGTGCAGACCCTGCAAAGATCGGGCTGCGCCTCTGGCGCAGACGTCGCAAACGCCGCCGGGGTTCCCGGCCCGGCGGCCTCAGCGCGGCAGCGCCCGCCGCGGGATCTTGCAGACCATCGTATAGGCCGGGTCGTACATGTTGCCCAGGTCATACTCCCCGCAATAGCCGATCAGCAGGCTGGCCTCGCGCACGGACAGCCCGTAGTCGGCCTGCAACCAGCGCAGCATCTCGCTCGTCGCATGCTGCGCCGCCTGATCCAGCGGCCGCGCGTTGCCGACCGCAAAGATGTAGTCCCGGTTCTCCCCGCGCGGCCAGCCCGGCGCGCCGCCCTTGCGCAGCCCCACGGTGAACTGCACGTCGAACGACGTCTCGATGCCCGTGCCGGTCATCTCGCCGTCCCCTTGCAGGGCGTGGCCGTCGCCGACGCAGAACAGCGCGCCCGGCTCGAACACCGGCAGATAGACCGTCGCGCCCTCCTTGAACCCGCGGTAGTCCATGTTCCCGCCGTGCGGCCCCGAGGTCGCCGTGCTGATGGCCTGCCCGCCGGGGGCCGCCACCCCGAAGCAGCCCAACATCGGCTCCAGCGGCAGGGTGAAGTCGCCCAGCCTGCCCTCCGGCTCGGCCAGCGAGGCCGTGCCCGCGCCAACGTCGATGCGCCACTCCACGTAGGCGCGCTGCTGCTCCTGCCAGGGGAGCGCGGTCGCGACCTCCGGCTCCACCACGTTGGGCGCGAGCAGGGGCCGCGCCCAGCCGGTCGCCCGGTTCGGCGCGAGCCGGTCGAAATGCACGACCAGGGTGTCGCCCGGCTCCGCGCCCTCGATGAAGAAGGGGCCGGTCTGGGGGTTGGGCCGCTCGCCCACCCGCGCGCCGTGCATGTCGTTGCCGCCCGCGTCGATGGTCGTGGTCACGACCGTGTCGCCCGGCCGGATGCGCAGCACCGCCGGGTGACGGCCCAGCGTCTGATGATAGTGGTCGGGCCGAAACTGGTGTATCGTCATGGCGTCCCTCCGTTGCAGCTTACTGTCTCACATCGCCCGCCGCCTGTCAAAAGCGCGGCCGCCGCGAGCGCGTTTGGTCGATTGATGGGGCCATAGTAAGATCAGCGCATCAGCCGGAAGGAGACCCCTATGCCCCATGTCGCCGTGTTTGGAGACCTGTTCGTGCGCGCCTCCATCCTGATCCAGGCCCTCGAAACCCACGTGCGGCCGGTGGTCGGCCCGTTGACATACGCCTCCTGCGAGCTCGGCTACCCGCTGGAGCCGGCGCAACACAACGCGGAAATCCGCGAGTACGTCGCCGCGGAGGCTGACGCGCTCGCGCGCGCGGCGGATGCGGACATCATCGTCAACCACATGGCGCCGTTCACGGCCGCGGTCGTCGCCGGGCTGGGCCGCGCGGAGATCATCGGCTCCTCGCGCACCGAGCCGGTCAACATCAACATGCCCGCGGTCACCGCGGCGGGCATCCCGGTCGTCTATGCGCCGGGGCGCAACGCGCGCGCGGTCGCGGAGTTCACGGTCGGGCTGATCATCGCGGAGACGCGCAACCTGGCGCGCTCGCACGCGGCGCTGGCGCAGGGCGTCTGGCGGGCCGACCTGTATCTCTACGACCGCGCGCCGCGCGAGCTGGCCGGGCAGACGGTCGGGCTGATCGGGTTCGGCAACATCGGCAAGCTGATGCCGGGCTATCTCCGCGCCTTCGGGATGCGCGTCCTGGCCTATGACCCCTACGTAGCGGACGCGGAGTTCAGCGAGCGGGGCGTGGAGCGCATCACGGACATGGCCGCGCTGCTGGCCGAGTCCGACATCGTGAGCCTCCACGCGCGCGTGACGCCGGAGACGCGCGGCTTCATCGCCGAGCCGCAGTTCCGCCAGATGAAGCGCGGGGCCACCTTCATCAACACCGCGCGCGGGCCGATGGTGGACTATGACGCGCTCTACCGCGCGCTGGTCAGCGGCCACCTGGCCGGCGCGGGGCTGGAGACGTTCTCCGTGGAGCCGATGCCGCCGGACGCCCCGCTGCTGCGCCTGCCCAACGTCACCCTGTCGCCGCACATCGCCGGCTGCTCGGTCCAGTCCGCGCAGAACGCGGCGGAGATGGTCGCCCGCGATATCGCCAACTTCTATGCGGGTCGGCCGCTGGCGCACTGCGCCAACCCGGAGGTTCTGTCCCATGCCAGACGCTGACCTGCTGCTCGGCATCGACATCGGCACGACCGGCGCCAAGGCTGCGCTCTACGACCGGGCCGGCCATCTGCGGGGCCTGGGCCAGGCCGAGTATCCGACCCGACACATCCGCCCCGGCTGGGTGGAGCAGTCGCCCGAGGATTGGTGGCAGGCCGCGTGCGCGGCCATCCGCCAGGCGCTGGCCGCGCCTGGCGTCGCGGCCGAACGTGTGGCCGGGCTGGCCGTCAGCGCGCAGGCCCCCGCCCTGCTGCCGCTGGATCGGACCGGCCGGCCGCTCCGCCCCGCGCTCATCTGGATGGATCGCCGCGCGGGCGCGGAGGCGCAGGAGCTGGCCGCGCGGCTCGGCCCCGGCCGCATCGAGCAGATCACCGGCAACCGGCCCGATCCCTTCTATGTGGCCGCCAAGCTGCTCTGGCTCCGCCGCCACGAGCCGGATATCTTTGCGGCGGCCGCGACCTTCGTGCAGGTCAACGGCTACATCATCCATCGCCTCACTGCCGCGCTCAGCCTGGACCCCGCGCACGCCGGCCTGCTCCAACTGCGCGACCGGCGGAGCGGCGAGTGGTCCGCTGAGCTGTGCGCGGCGTGCGGCGTGACGCCGGATCGCTTCCCGCCCATCTCCGCCGGACACGCCCGCATCGGCGCGGTGACCGCGGCCGCCGCTGAGGCGACCGGGCTGGCCGCGGGCACGCCGGTCATGGCCGGGACGGTGGACGGCGCGGCTGCCGCGGTCGAGGCGGGCGCGGTCGAGCCGGGCGTCGCGGCCGAGATGACCGGGACCTCCACCGTGCTGCTGATGCCGCACGACGGCAGCGTGCTGGAGCCGGCCTTCATCGCCATGCCGCACGCCATCCCCGGCGTCGACATGGCGCTGGGCGCGATGGTCGCCTCCGGCGCGGCGTTGCGCTGGTATCGGGATCAGTTCGGGCAGGTCGAGACGCAGGCCGCGGCCGGCCTCGGCCTCGACGCCTACGACCTGCTGAACCTCCAGGCGGAGCGCGCGCCCGCGGGCAGCGGCGGGCTGATCTTCCTGCCCTATATGATGGGCGAGCGCGCGCCGATCTGGCACACAGAGGCGCGGGGCGTCTTCTTCGGCCTGTCGCTCACGACCACGCGCGGGCAGATGATCCGCGCCATCCTGGAGGGCGCGGCGTATGCGCTGCGCCACAATGTGGAGGTGGCTCGCCGCGCGGGGCTGGCCCTGCGCGAGGTGCGTTCGGTCGGCGGCGGCGCGCGCAGCGCAGTCTGGAACCAGATCAAGGCGGATGTGCTGGGGCTGCCGGTCGCGCTGCCGGAGACATCGGTCGGCGCGCCGTTCGGCGATGCGGTGCTCGCGGGGATGGGGCTGGGCTGGTATCCCGACCCGCGGGCCGCGCTGGCGGGGCTGGTGCGGG
>MWBF01000256.1 GCA_002068935.1 Chloroflexi bacterium ADurb.Bin325 | reverse complement strand
GGCCCGCTCGATCTCGGCCGCCAGCGCGGCGGCGAACGGCGCATAGAGCTGCTCCAGCCCCGCGTAGGTGTTGAAGTCGCAGTAGTGACAGCGGACCGTACAGAAGGGGATGTGGACGTACAGCGCCAGGGGCGGGTTCACGGCTTATTTTCGAACCGGAATCCGTGCCCGCGCATGGTCACGATATACTGGTGGTCGGCGTCCAGCTCGGCCAGCCGCTCGCGCAGCCGGCGCACCAGCGCATCGATGGACTGCTCCGAGACGCCGCCCTCGACCGCGTCGGACCACACCGCGCGCACGATGTCGTCGCGGCCCACGACCTTTGCGCTGTCCGCCATCAGCTCCAGCAGGCGATACTGCTGGGCGGAGAGCGGCGGCTCCAGGAGGCGGCCGTTGAGATACACCTGGTGCGCCGGCTTGTCCAGCCGCAGCCCGCGCTCGGCCGGCGCATCATCGAACATCAGGGGCGCGGTCGCGCCGGCGTCCACGAAGGCCAGCTTGAAGCTCAGGGCGATCTGGATCTCATCGCCGTCGCGCAACTGCTGCGCCTGGACGACGTCGCGGCCGTTCAGGTGCGTGCCGTTCTTGCTGCCCAGATCCTCCAGCTCGTAATGATCCTCGCGCCAGACCACGCGCGCGTGCAGCCGCGACACCTGCCGGTCGTCCAACACGATGTCGCAATCCGGGCTGCGCCCGATCGTCACCATCTTATGTTCGAGCGGCCACATCTGGCCCACGTCGCCGCGCTGCACGATCAACATGGCCGATTCTCGTGTGTTCGGTCTCTGGTTCATCCGTGCACCGTTTCCCTTGACACTCGCCCCAAGCTGCGGGATAATCGCAGCGAGAACGGATCCCATCGACATGGGTGTTGCCACGTATTATGTCGCAAGCATTGCAAGTCGGGCAAGTCCTCCGCGATCGGTATGAGATCATCGACCTGGTCGGCCAGGGCGGCATGGGCGCGGTCTACAAGGCCGAGGATCTGCGCCTGCGCGGCCGCATCTGCGCGGTCAAGGAGATCCTGCCCGAGCTGATCAGCGGGCCGGGGATGGAGGATCAGGCGCACGAGCAGTTCTACCGCGAGGCCAGCGTGCTGGCCCGGCTCGATCACCCCAACCTGCCGAAGGTGTCCGACTTCTTCCAGCAGGACGGCCGCGAGTACCTCGTCATGGATTTCGTGCCGGGCGAAGACCTGCGCCAGCTCGTCGAGGCCGCGCGGCGCCACGACGCCTTCCTGCCCGAGGCCAGCGTCCTGGCCTGGGCGACCCAGCTCTGCGATGCGCTGACCTATCTGCACACCCAGGATCCGCCCGTCCTGCACCGCGACATCAAGCCGTCCAACATCAAACTGACGCCCCGCGGGGTGGTCAAGCTGGTCGATTTCGGCCTGGTCAAACTGCTCCAGCCGGACGAGAACCGGACGGTGACGGTCGTGCAGGGCCGCGGCACCGTGGCCTACACCCCGCTGGAACAGTACGGCGGCGACACCGGCCACACCGATGTCCGCTCCGATATCTATGCGATCGGCGCGACGCTGTACCACCTGCTGACCGGGCAGCCGCCCGCGGACGCCAAGCAGCGGTTCCTCAAGCCGGGCAGCCTGACGCCGCCGCGCGACATCAACCCTCACATCTCGGTGCGCACCGAGAAGGCCATCCTGGCCGCGATCTCGCAGCACCCCGACGAGCGGCCGGCGTCCACCGCCGCGCTGCGCGAGCTGCTCTTTGCCGAGGACACGCTCCCGCCCGCGCCCGTCGCGACGCCGGAGGCGTGGACGCCCCGCGGCATCTGGCGCGAGATGGTCGACTCGCACGGCGCGCTCGTGACGGTCGTGCTCTTCCTGACGATGACCGCGCTGCTGGTCACGCTGCTGTCGCCGTCGCTGCCGTGACCCCGCTTTAGTGTCTATCCGAAAGCTCGCTTCGGCTCACCTCACCCCCCATCCCCCTCTCCTGACGTGCGAGCCGAAGGCTCGCCAAGGTCAGGAGAGGGGGAGCCGAGGGGGTGAGGCCGGGCGCTCAGCAGGCTTTCGGATAGGTTCTTAGCCCTTGAGCGGCCGGCGCGCGGTCCACAGGAGCGACAGCGCGCCGCCGACGAACGTGACCGCGCCCGCGGCCCAGGCGTAGCCCTTCGACTGCCACTCCGTCGAGCCGGGCAGCCAGCCCACCGCATACAACAGATAGGCGATCCACGCGGCCGCGCCGGCCCACAGCGCCGCGACCAGCGCCTCGATGAGATGGGCGTAGGGCGTGTTGCTCTGCGCGATGCCGCGGCGCATGACCATGAACGCCAGCCCGCCCGACAGCAGCGTGCCGATCAGCGCATAGAGGAACGCCGGCAGGTTGACGCGCGGCTGGTTCGACCCGGCGGACGACGCGGCGGATGGCGTGGGGCTGGGCTCCGGCGTCAGGCTGGCGGTCGGCGAGGGCACGGGGGTCGGCGTCGCGGTCGCGGTCGGCTGCGGCGTGGCCGTGGGCACCACGGTCGCGATGCTGCCCGGCGCATCGCCGCCCACCTTGAGCACGATGCGCGTCGAGTCGCGCGCATCGCCGGCCTGCACGGTGATCCACAGCTCGCCGGTCCGATCCAGCGGGACGATGGTGCGCGCGCGGCCGGCCACGGTCGTCTCGCTCTTCGGGGCCAGGGCCAGCGACTCGGTCGGGTATTGCAGATGGAACTCGACCGGCGTGCCGTCGGGCACGGGGTTGCCCTTGCGGTCGAGGATCACGCCCGTCTCCAGCTCGATCTGGCTGCCCACCTGGATGCTGCCGCTGATGACGTCCCCCGAGCCGACCGGGGCCAGGGTGATGATCTGGCCCGGCGCGGGCTCGAGCTGGCGGATCAGCTCGTAGTTGATGCCCGTCACCGTGACCGGCGGCGAGCCGGCCGGCGTGAACTCGCGGAAGAGCGCGCGGACCGCGGCCTCGAGGAACGGCGTGGTATGGCTGTACACCCCGAAGTAGGCCGTCAGCTTGCTGATCTCGGTGGTGTCCAGGTAGTAGGGCGCGCTGAACGCCAGCACGACGAGCCGCTTGTCGCGCAGGCTGTCCGACCGGCGGGCCAGGAAGGTGCGCAGCGCGGTGGAGTCCGGGTATTCGCCGGGGTTGTAGTCCAACTGCCCGAAGATGATCCACTGGGCCTCGGCGATCGCCCGCTCCACCTCCTCGCTTGCCGGGCCGGCGCCGGTCAGCAGCCCGTTGAGATCCGTAAAGCTCAGGCTGCGCACCTGTTCCGCGCGCACCTGGCGGGTTGCGCCCGGCCCGTACAGCCGCATGATGATCTCCTCGATGGCCTGCTCGCCGATCAGGGGCCGGGCGTCGCACTCGGCGCACTCGCGCACGGTGCGCGTATCCGTGAAGATGAGGATCTTCTCGTTTGCCAGCGGCGCGCTGGGCATCCGGTCGGCCAGCTCATCGCGGCCCGGATAGATGAGCGTCACGCTCGCCCGCGCGACGGCCTGGGTGACGCTGACGCTGCGGCCGACCTGCTGGTCGACCGCGCCGAGGTCATGCGCCAGGTCGAACGGGATCTCCGCGGTCGGCTGCCAGCGGCCCGCGTAGATGTCGAGCTTCAGCCGGATGATGCGCTCCACCGAGGCGTCGACGCGGGCGCGGAAGCCGGCGTCGGTCTGATACTTCTCCTGGAAGAAGAGGATGGTCTCCTTGATCGCGGTGATCTGGTCGCTCCACTGGTCGGTCAGCGCAAAGCGGCCCAGGTAGAGCAGGTCGTTGCCGGCCAGGAACGCGTGCTGCGCGACCTGGCGGTGGGGGAAATTGGTCAGCGTCGGGTCGTAGTAGCGGCGCAGGGCCGGCACGCCCAACGCATCGCTGACCAGCACGCCGCCGGCCGCGCGCCAGGGCGCAAACTCCGGCAGCTCCATCAGGTCCTGCAACTGGGGCGCGAGGCTGATGGGCGGCGTCAGCTCGCGGATGTTGCCCTGGAACCCGCGGTAGCGGATGTGGGCGGTCATCATGGCCGGCGCGATGCCCGGCAGCCGCAGGTCGTTGCCCGCGGTCACCGCGGCAAAGGGCGCCAGCTCGATCTGGCGCAACTGCTCCAGCGATTTCTGGACGGTCGCGACCTCCTCTTCAGGCCGGCGGTCGCTGCCGCCCTGGCCGGGGAAGTGCTCGGCGACCGTGAGAAGCTGGTTGTTGCTGCCCGACTGGACGCCCCGGATGAACGCCTTGCCCATCTGGCCGACCCAGAAGGGGTCGCCGCCGAAGGTACGGGTGTCCAGGTCGCCCTTGCCGCCGGGCCGCGGCACATCCAGCACGTCGAGCGTCGGCCCCAGGAGCATGTTGACGCCCGCGGCCGACAGCTCGTGGCCGACCACCCGGCCGACCTGCTCGGCCATCGTCGTCGACCAGGTGGCGGCAATCGCCATCGCGCTGGGGAGCGGGGTGAAGCCCCCCGCGCCGCTGAAGAACGAGCCGTCGTCGCCCAGCCAGTCCAGCGCGATGAAGAGCGGGATCGGGATGCCGGCGTCCTCCGCAAACACCGGGCCGGGCAGGGTCGCGCTCTCAGGCTCCGCGGCGGCCGCCTCCGGCAGCGCCGCGGTGTTGGTGATGGTCGCGGTGAGCGGGATTGCCAGCGGTGGGCTGAGGGCCAGCGCCTGTAGCTCGTCGGCCAGCGCGGCGATCTGTTCGGGCGTGGTGCGCCTGGGCGCTTCGGCCGCGACCGGCGAGGCGTCGGCGGCCGCGTCGGCCGGCGGCGCGCCCGCGGGCGCATTGCGGAAGTTGCCGTTCTCCGGCAGCAGCACGACCCCGCCGACCCGGTAATCGCGCACCAGCACGGCCACATCGGAGTCGGCCGGCGCGCTGGCTCCCTCGAAGGTGATGAGGAAGAGCTGGCCCACCTTGTCGGCCACGCTCATCTGGTCGAGCACGACCCGCGGATCCACGGGCGTCGGGGTAAGGGTCGGGCTGGGCGGCGGCGGCTCCGTCGGCCGCGTCTGAGCCTGCCCTTCACCCGCCGGCGCGGCCTGGAGCGCTCCAATCGGCGGCAGCCAGAGCGTGAAGAGCCAGATCAGTACGAGCAGGAGAGGGATGCGTCTGCGCATGGTCGTTGTATCCGACATTCGGACGTGCCTCCATTCTAGCCGGAAGCGCCGCCTGCGTCAACCGTGGCCGGGGATCGGGTAGGGCTGTTTCATGTTGCGCCAGGTGAACCCGCCTGGCAACTGAAGTTGCGGCTATCCTTGCGAAGTCTGCCTGCGCAGACTGGAAACTAACCGGCGTAGGCCGGTTTCGTAGGGGTAGCCGCAGTTTCAACTGCCAG
>MWBF01000255.1 GCA_002068935.1 Chloroflexi bacterium ADurb.Bin325 | reverse complement strand
GATCTCGCGCTGGCCGAAGCGGAACGTGCCGCTCGTGAAGACCAGCTCCTGGGTCTCGACGACGCGCAGGTCGCCGTTCTGCTGTACGGTCAGGTCTACATCGTAGCGCTGCCAGTACAGGATCTTGTCCTGGGCATGGGCGATCGGCGAAGCAACCGTGAACAGCAGCAAAATCCACAGAAACAGCGCCGGGCGTGCGCCGGGCAGACGGATGTTTCGTTTCATTGCGATGCTCCTCCACATGCCTCTATTCTACCACAGTGTCGCGCAGCGTGCCGAAGTTATGCCGACAGATGGCTGACAACTCCGGGCCTTACTGTCATCTACGCAAGAGCTGGCCGCGAAGTTTCGAGGGCCGCCCCTTCGACTGCGGCCGCACTGCGTCCTCCGCTCAGGGTGCTCCCGTTCTGGTCGCGTAGTAGCGAGCATCCTGAGCGGGCTGTCCGGCTCGCCGTGGCCGACGACGCAAGGCCAGCCGAAGGAGCGGACGTGCGGGCCGCCCCTTCGACCGCGGCCGCACTGCGTCCTCCGCTCAGGGTGCTCCCGTTCTGGTCGCATAGTAGCGAGTATCCTGAGCGGGTTGTCCGGCTCGACGTGGCCGACGACGAAAGGCCAGTCGAAGGGTGCTTCGATCTGTTTGAGAATTGCCGCGCATAACGACGTTCGCCCGCCCCGCCCGTCCTGTAAATCCTGTAAATCCTGTCTAAAGCGCAGCCTGCGCTAAAAATGGCCGCATCCTCGCGCAGCGGTGGGGCGTCCGCTGGCCAGTTGTGGTATCATGCACGAGAAATCTCTTCTCACAGGAGCCCGATCTTGACCCGATCCATCAAAGCAGTCCTGTTCGACCTGGACGGCACGCTGCTCGACAGCAACATGGAGAGCTTCCTGCCGGTATATCTCAAGGCGCTGTCGGCGCGCATCGCGCACATCCTGCCGCCCCAGCAGTTCGTCGCCCACCTGATGCAGGCAACCGAGGCGATGCTGGCGAACGACGGCCGCGCCACCAACCAGGAGGTCTTTGCGGAGGTCTTCTTCCCGCTGGTGGGCCGCCCGCGCGCGGAGCTGGAGCCGCTCTTCGACGCCTTCTACGCCGAAGACTTCCCGAAGCTGTCCGGCATCACGCGGCGCAAGCCAGAGGCGCGGCCGGTCGTGGAGCTGGCGCTCGCGCTCGGCCATGACACGGCCATCACGACGAACCCGCTCTTTCCCGCGACCGCGATCCGCCAGCGCATGGCCTGGGCCGGGGTGGACGACCTGCCGTACAGATGGGTGACGAGCTACGAGAACAGCCGCTACTGCAAGCCGAACCTGCGCTTCTTCGACGACGTGATCGCCCGGCTCGGCCATCGGCCGGAGGAGTGCCTCGTCGTCGGCGACGAGCACATGGACATGGTCGCGGCCGCGGTCGGCTGCCCGACCTTCCTGATCCCCGGCCCCGCGACCGCGCTTCTGCCGGAGACGCCCGCGCCCACCTATCAGGGGACGCTGGCCGACCTGGCCGCGCTGCTGGAGGGCTGAGCCGCAATGCGGTTCGTCCGGGCAGGGGTTCCGAATCGCAAATCCTTGCGTTCTTTGCGGCTCACACAGGGCCGCATATATCACCATCAGTGACGCCGACAGGAGCAACGCCATGACCTACGCGCCCGCCGCGATCCCTCTCACCGGCACGTTTCTGGACGAAATCTCGTATGACATCCCCCATCAGAACTGGGGGCCGGCCGAATGGGATGCCGACTTTGCCGCCATGCGCGCGATCGGCATCGACACCGTCATCCTCATCCGTTCAGGCCTGCGACGCTGGCTGACCTACCCCTCCGAGCTCCTGATCGCGCGCGAGGGCTGTCACCGCCCGCCCGTGGACCTGGTCGCGCTCTTCCTCGACCTCGCGCAGAAGTACGACATGGGCTTCTACTTCGGCACCTATGATTCGGGCCGCTACTGGTATGCGGGCGAATGGCAGACCGAGCTGGATCTGAACCGCGGGGTCGTCGACGAGGTGTGGGCGCGCTACGGCAGCCACCCCGCGTTCCGCGGCTGGTATCTCACCCAGGAGGTCAGCCGGCGCATCAAGGGCATCATCGAGATCTACGCCGAGATGGGCCGCCACTGCAAGGCCATCTCCGGCAACCTGCCCGTCCTCATCTCGCCGTGGATGCAGGGCATCAAGGCCGCGGAGCTGGACCCGACCGGCCAGTCCGATACGCTGACCGTGGCGCAGCACGAGCAGGAGTGGGGCGAGATCATGGCCGGCATCAGCGGCGCGGTGGACATCGTCGCGTTCCAGGACGGCCACGTGGAGTTTCACGAGCTGCCCGCGTATCTCGCGGTCAACAAGGCGCTGGCCGACCGCCACGGGCTGCGCTGCTGGACGAACAGCGAGACGTTCGACCGCGATATGCCGATCCGCTTTCCGCCGATCAAGTGGGAGAAGCTGCTGCTCAAGCTGGCCGCGGCGCAGCAGGTCGGCGTCGAGAAGGCCATCACGTTCGAGTTTTCGCACTTCATGAGCCCGAACTCGGCCTATCAGCAGGCGCACGGGCTGTATGCGCGGTATCGCGAGCATTTTGCGCTGTAAGGCGCGACAAAACCACCCGGCTCACGCATGTCGGCGCACGGCGCAGCCGCCGGATGAACCCTGCGCGGCGCCTGCGCCTCCGCGTGAGCGACCCGGAGCACGATGATCGACGCTTATATCTCTGATCTGGCCGCCGCGCTGCGCAGCCTCGGCGTGCGGCCGGGGGGCGATCTCCTGGTGCACTCGTCGCTGCGTTCGCTCGGCCGCGTGCCGGGCGGCGCGGAGACGGTCGTGCGCGGGCTGCTGGCCGCGCTGGGCGACGAGGGCACGCTGCTGCTGCCCGCGCTGTCGTACGAGTTCGTCCGCAGCCACACCCCCGTCTTCGACGTGGGCGGCACGCCGTCCAACGTGGGGCTGATCCCGGAGCACTTCCGGCTGCGGCCGGGCACGCTGCGCAGCGTCCACCCCACGCACTCGGTCTGCGCGGTCGGCCCGCGGGCCGACCGCTTCCTCGCCGCGCATCTCGAGGACAGCACGCCCGTCGGCCCGCATTCGCCCTTCCGCGGCCTGCGCGACGCGGGCGGCCAGATCCTGATGCTCGGCTGCGGGCTGCGGCCCAACACCTCCATGCACGGCATCGAGGAGCTCGTCGAGCCGTTCTATCTCTTCGGGGAGCCGCTGACGTATCGGCTGATCCTGGCGGACGGGCAGACGATCAGCAAGACCTACCGGCGGCACGGCTTCCGCGGCTGGGAGCAGCGGTATGATCGGGTGGCCGACATCCTGGCCGAGCCGCATCTGCGGGAGGGGCCGGTGCTGGCCGCGCGAGCGCACCTCATCGAGGCGGCCGCGCTGTGGGAGGCCGCGGAGGCCACGCTGCGCCGCGACCCGCTCTACTTCGTGGATCGGACGCCCGTCTGAGGGGAGAGCTTCGAAGTCCGTAACGCGAGCGCCCTGCGACTGCGCCCCCACCCCTTCCCCCGTCGGGACGGGGGAAGGGGCAGGGGATGGGGGCCGCAACGCCCCCACCCCAAAATAGTCGCCTCCCAACTCCGAACTGTCCGGCCAGCCCCGCGCTTACTTCCCCCGCTTCTTCAGGTACGCGTGCCAGAGCAGCCGCGCGGCCACGGCGCGCCACGGCTGCCATCCCGCGGCCATCTCCGCCAGCTCATCCTGCGCCGGCATGGGGGCGCCTCGACCGCCGCGACGGTCAGCGCGAGGTCGCCCGTCGGCCAGACGTCGGGCCGCAGCAGCGCCATCAGCAGGTAGATGTCCGCGGTCCAGCGGCCGATGCCCTTGATGCGCATCAGCTCCGCGCGCGCCGGGCCGTCCTCCAGCCGCGCCACCGCATCCAGATCCAGGCTGCCGGAGAGGAGCGCCGCGGCCAGCTCGCGGCCGTAGCGCGTCTTCTGGCGGCTGAACCCGGCCGCCTTGAGCGTCGCGTCGTCCAGCTCGAGGAATCGCTCCGGCGTCAGCGGCGCGGCGACCGCGGAGAGCTTATCGAACGCGGCGCGCGCGGAGGCCAGCGAGACCTGCTGTTCGAGGATGATGTGCAGCAGCGTGGGGAAGCCCGGCGTGCGCGCCCAGAGCGGCGGCGGCCCGTGCGCATCCAGGATGGCCGCGAGCCGCGCGTCCTGCGCGGCGAGCTCCGCGGCTGCGCGATGGAGGGTGGGCGTGTCGAGTGGGTGCATAACTGATAATCTACCCGGCCTTGTCGATGGTGTCGCAATTCTACCCCGACGGCGCGGATGCGGGAAATCGGCCGATCAGCGTTGACGGGGTACGCCAGCGGCGTATAATACTCCACAGCGCCCGTTGAAAACGGGCTAACGTGTGCAAGCCACAATTTTTAGTAAACGATGCGGCGCAGCCGGAGAGGCGAGGCGGGCTGCGGACGGCAGGCGGTGGGGACGGGATGGTGTTGAAAAAACTGCGTGAACCGGTGAACGGCCTGACGCATGGCTTTGCGGCGCTGGCGGCCGTGGCCGGGCTGATCCTGCTGATCTGGCTGGCGCGGCACGGCAGCCCGCTGGTCCTGGCCGCGCTGGCCGTCTACGGCGTCACCCTGATCCTGATGTTCTCGGCCAGCGCCAGCTATCACCTGGTCAGGGCGCGGCCCGCGGTGCTCCTCTTCCTGCGCAAGCTCGACCACTCGGCCATCTACCTGCTGATCGCGGGCACCTATACACCGGTCTGCCTCCACTATTTCGCGGGCTTCTGGCGCTGGGGCATGATCGGCATCATCTGGTCGCTGGCCGTCATCGGGGTCGCGGTCAAGCTGTTCGTGATCCGCGCGCCGCGCTGGGTGACCGCGGGCGTGTACCTGTTCATGGGCTGGCTGTCGGTCATCGCGGCGCGGGAGATCGTCACGACGCTGCCGCCGGCCGCCTTGGTCTGGCTGCTGCTCGGCGGGCTCTTCTTCACTGCGGGCGCGATCGTCTACATCCTCAAGCGGCCGAACCCGTGGCCGGGCGTCTTCGGCTTCCACGAGGTCTGGCACATCTTCGTCATCCTGGGCGCGTTCAGCCACTTCGTGATGATGGCGCGCTGGGTCGCTCCCGTGGCGTAGCGCGATCCAGCCCGCGGCCATCCCCCCGCGCGGGGCGCAGTCGAAGGGCGGCGCCGCTTTCGGCGAGGTTCGGGATCGCTGGCGTACAACTCACCCCTTCCGATTTTGACAATAAAGCGATATTAATGAACGTTAACAATTTAACCGAGCAAGTCAGTTCGTGTATAATCAGTTGCGGAGGTAGCCTTATGCCCAAACCA
>MWBF01000254.1 GCA_002068935.1 Chloroflexi bacterium ADurb.Bin325 | reverse complement strand
CGTCGGGACGGGGGAAGGCCGGGATGGGGGCCAATCTCCGGCCCCCGCTGCGCAGGGGAGGGAACGCCCCCTGGCTCGGTCGGAGACCAGCCAGAGCAGGGCTGCGCAGGGGAGGGAACATCTCCTCCTTCCCCCGTCCCGACGGGGGAAGGAGGAGATGGGGGCCAACCCTGGCCCCCGCTGCGCAGGGGAGGGAACGCCCCCTGGCTCGGTCGGAGACCGGCCAGAGCAGGGCTGCGCAGGGGAGGGCACATCTCCTTCCCCCGTCGGGACGGGGGAAGGCCGGGATGGGGGCCAATCTCCGGCCCCCGCTGCGCAGGGGAGGGAACGCCCCCTGGCACGGTCGGAGACCGGCCAGAGCAGGGCTGCGCGGGCAAGGCGGCCAGGTTGCCGTCTTTCTTGCCATCTGTTACACTCGTGTCCATGTTCACAACGCTCATCTACCGGGCGCGCATGATCGCCGGCGCAGTGTCGGGCCGGCGCGATATGAGCACGGAAGACCGCAACTACCGCAACTTGCTCCTCAGCGGCCTGTGGTTCGGCCCGGTGGATGGCGGCATCTACAACTTCCTCGGCGTCTTCCTGGCGCGGCTGGGCGCATCCGCCTCGGTCGTGGGCCTGTTGACCTCCGGCCCCGCGCTGCTCAGCATGCTGACCTATATCCCCGGCGGCGCGCTGGCCGAGCGCTACACCGACCAGATGAAGCTGTTCGTGCGCATCACGCTGCTCGCGCGGCTCTCCTATCTGCTGATCGCCCTGCTGCCGCTGCTGTTGACCGGCTCGGCGCTCCCGTTGGCCATCGTGCTCGTGTGGGCGCTGGCCGCCATCCCGAACTCGATCGGCCAGCCGGCCTGGACCGCCGCGATGGCGCAGGCCGTCCCCCCGCGCCGCCGCGCCGCGCTCAACGGCGCGCGCTGGTCGCTGATGAGCCTGGTGTCGGGCGCGCTGCTGCTGGTGTTCGGCCTATGGCTGGATCGCGGCCCCTTCCCGCTGGCCTATCAGATCGTCTTCCTGATCTCCTTCGTCGCCGGGGTGCTCAACCTCTATTACTTCTGGCGCGTCAGCGTGCCGCCCTTCGTGCCCGCGGCGCGCGCCGCCGAGCCGCTGCACATCGGCGCGCGGCTGGCGGACTTCTTCCGGCCGCTGGGCGAGAGCCGGCCGTTCGTCCGCTACAACATCGCCAGCATCGGCTTTCGCCTGGCGCTTGCGCTGCCCGCCGGGCTTTACAGCATCTACTGGGTCAACGATCTGCGGGCAACAGATAGCTGGATTGGGTTGCGGGGCACAGCCGGTTATGCGGCATTGGTGGTAGGATACTGGTTCTGGGGACGGGCTGCGAACCGGATCGGCCACCGCAGGCTGCTGCTCATCTGCGGCGCGACGTTCGCCCTGTACCCGACGCTGACCGCGTTGGCCCCCTCCGTGCACTGGCTGCTGCCCGCGGCCGTCCTGTGGGGCCTTGCGGCCTCGGGCATCGATCTGGGGTTGTTCGATATGTTGTTGGCGGTCTGCCCCGAGGGGCAGCAGCCGCGCTTTGCCGCCGCGGCCAACACGCTGGCGAGCCTCGCCCTCACGCTGGGCCCGCTCCTGGGCGCGGGGCTGGCGGCCGCGGTGACGGTGCGCGGCGCGCTGTTCGTCAGCGGCGCGCTGCAATTTGCGAGCACATTTGCGTTCTTGTTGTTGCCGGAGCATGAACACGAGTAGGAAACCTGGCCGATTTATGGCATAATAGGCCGATTCCTAGCGTTGCGCAGAGTTGAAGGAGGACATCGGTGGCTAAAGAGTTGTCCAAGAGCGAGCTCCTCGAGCTGTATCGCCAGATGGTGCTGATCCGGCGATTCGAGGAGAAGTCCGCCGAATTGTACGCCGAAGGCCAGATCGGCGGTTTTCTGCACCTCTACATCGGCGAAGAGGCGATCGCCACGGGTGCGTGTCAGGCCATGCGGCCGACGGATCATCTCTTGACGGCTTATCGCGATCACGGTTGGGCCATCGCGCGCGGGCTGGACCCGAAGGCGGTCATGGCCGAGCTGCTGGGGAAGGCGACGGGCGTCAGCGGCGGCAAGGGCGGCTCGATGCACCTCGCCAGCGCCGAGCGCCGTTACTGGGGCGGCCACGCCATCGTCGGCGGCCACCTGCCCACCGCGGCCGGCGTCGGCATCGAGATCCGCTACAACGAGAAGGACGACGCCGTGCTGTGCGTGCTGGGCGAAGGGACCACCAACATCGGCTATTTCCACGAATCGCTGAACCTGGCCGCCGTCTGGAAGCTGCCGGTGGTCTTCCTGGTGGAGAACAACCAGTACGGCATGGGCACCGAGGTCGGCAAGGCCTCCGCGGTCGCCGGCATCTTCCAGAAGGGCTGCGCCTACGACATGCCCAACCGCCAGATCGACGGCCAGGACGTGCACGAGGTCCATGAGGCGATGGAAGAGGCCCTCGCCTATGCGCGCGCGGACGGGCCCTTCCTGCTGGAGGCCATGACCTACCGCTACGTCGGCCATTCGATGGGCGACCCTGAGCGCTATCGCAGCAAGTCGGAGATCGAGGAGTGGCGTGCGCGCGACCCTATCCTGCGGCTGGGCGGCCAGTTGAAAGAGAAGTATGAGGTCAAGCAGGGCGATCTGGACGCCATCCATGCCGGGGTGGAGAAGGAGCTGGCCGAGATCGTGCAGTTCGCCGAGGAGAGCCCCGAGCCGGACGATGCCGCCCTGTGCGAACACGTCTATGTCAACCCCATGGGCCACCGCTAGGAGGATGGTTTGAGATGGCACGCATGACAGTTCGTGAGGCGATCAGCCAGGCGCTCCGCGAGGAGATGCATCGCGATGAGCGGGTGTTCATCATGGGCGAGGAGATCGGCCAGTGGGGCGGCACCTATGCCGTGACGCGCGGCTTCCTGGACGAGTTCGGCGAGCGCCGCGTCAAGGATACGCCGATCGCGGAGGGCGTGATCGCGGGGGCCGCCATCGGCGCCGCGGTCGCGGGCCTGCGCCCCATCGCCGAGATCATGACCATCAACTTCGCCTTCCTGGCGATGGATCAGATCGTCAACCACGCGGCGAAGTTCCACTATATGTTCAACGGGCAGATCAAGGTGCCGCTGGTCATTCGCACGGTCGGCGGCGGCGGACGGCAGCTCGGCGCGACGCACTCGCAGACGCCTGATGCGGTGTTCGCCCATTTCCCCGGCCTCAAGGTCGTCTCGCCCTGCACCGCGGCGGATGCGAAGGGACTGCTCAAGGCCGCGATCCGCGACGATGACCCGGTGCTGTTCATCGAGCACGCGACGCTCTATCAGCAGCGCGGCGAGGTGCCCGACGACCCCGATTTCCTCATCCCGATCGGCGAGTCGGACGTGAAGCGCCGGGGCGACGATGTCACCATCGTCTCCTATTCGAAGGGTTTGCAGATTTCGCTGGAGGCCGCGGAGAAGCTGGCGCAGGAGGGCATCCAGGCCGAGGTGATCGACCTGCGGACGCTGCGTCCGCTGGACACCCGCCCGGTCATCGAATCCGTCAAGCGCACCAATCGGGTCGTCATCGTGGAGGAGGGCTGGCGCGCCTATGGCATCGGCGCAGAGGTCTCCAGCCGCATCCACGAGCTGGCCTTCGATTATCTGGACGCTCCCGTCCGGCGGGTGGCCCAGTTCGAGGTCCCGCTGCCCTACAACCGGCGGCTCGAACAGATGGCGCTGCCCCAGACGGACGACGTGATCACCGCCGTCAAGGACGTGATGTATCTGAAGTGAGGCGGCGGCTGTGTGAGCCACCAATGCGTAATGAGTAACGAGTAAAGCTCTTACTCATTACTCTTTACTCATTAGCAAGGAGGAACCTATGGCCGAGTTGATCACAATGCCCAAGCTGGGCTTCGACATGGCCGAGGGCAAGCTGAGCGAGTGGTTGAAGCAGCCGGGCGAGGCGATCAAGCAGGGCGAGACGATCGTGCTCGTGGAGACGGACAAGGCCACCGTCGAGGTGCCCGCGTTCCGCTCCGGCACGCTGCTGGAGATCCTCGTCGAGGCGAACGAGAGCGTGCCCATCGGCACGCCCATCGGCGTCATCGGGGAGGCGGGCGAGAAGGTCGATCGGGCCGCGCTGGGCCTGGATCGGGCCCCCGAGGCTGCCCCGACGCCCGCTCCGGCGGCCCCTGCCCCTGCGCCCGTGAGCAGCGCGGCGCCGGTCGCGCCCATCGCGGCCCCCGCGGCCGAGCCCGCGGCGGAGGAGGGCGGCCGTCTGGTCGCGTCGCCGGTCGCGCTGCGCATGGCCGCGGAGCTGGGCATCAACCTGCGCGATGTGCAGGGCAGCGGGCCCGGCGGTCGCATCATCAAGCGCGATATCGAGGCCTTCGTGGAGGCGCACGCGGCCGCGCCGACGGCCCCGGTCGTCCCGGCCGCCGCGCCTGCGCAGCCCGCGGTCGCGCCCGCGCCCGCGGCCGCCGAGGCGGAATACACGGTCGAGCCGCTCACGGGCCTGCGCCAGACCATCGGCAAGCGGATGACCGAGAGCAAGCAGGCCGCGCCGCACTTCTACGTGACCATGGAGATCGACATGGCCGCGGCGATGGCGCTGCGCGCGCAGCTCAACACCTACGTCTCCGAGGCGGACAAGATCTCGGTGAACGACCTGGTCCAGAAGGCCGCGGCCATCGCGCTGCGCGAGTTTCCCCACATCAACGCGGCGTGGTCGGCGGAGGGCATCCGCCTCTTCAATCAGGTCAATATCGGCCATGCCGTGGCGCGCGAGAACGGGCTGGTGACCGCGGTCGTGCGCGATGTGGATCGGAAGACGCTGGGCCAGATTGCCAGGGAGACGCGCGACCTCGTGACCCGTGCGCGCGACGGCCGGATGAAGCCCGAGGAGATGCTCGGCGCGACCTTCACCATCAGCAACCTGGGCATGTTCGATGTGACCGAGTTCATCGCCATCATCAACCCACCGCAGGCCGCGATCCTGGCCGTCGGCGCGGTGCAGAAGACGCCCGTGGTCAACGCCGAGGGCGAGATCGTCGTCGGCCTGCGCATGAGGGCCACCATTTCGGCGGATCATCGGGCGACCGACGGCGCGGAGGCCGCGCGCTTCATGCAGGCGTTCAAGAAGGCGCTGGAAGAGCCGATGCGGCTGCTGCTGTAGGGCGGCCCCCATCCCCTGGCCCCTTCCCCCGTCCCGACGGGGGAAGGGGGGCGTTCCCTCCCCTGCGCAGCCCTGCTCTGGCCGGTCTCCGACCGAGCCAGGGGCGCGTTCCCTCCCCTGCGCAGCCCTGCTCTGGCCGGTCTCCGACCGAGCCAGGGGGCATTCCCTCCCCTGCGCAGCGGGGGAGGGCCAG
>MWBF01000253.1 GCA_002068935.1 Chloroflexi bacterium ADurb.Bin325 | reverse complement strand
CTGCGTTCCGGCTCAAAAAAACAGCCGGAACTCCGCTCAGGATGCCTACGCTCAAGTTTACATTTGGAATTCCTGGGTTGTTGCCCCCTCACTTGTCAGCGCGGCCGTCTCCGGGTATCATGGCCCCTGCCATGAACGTGCACGCTCCCGGGCCCGGCGCACCGGCGCGGCGCGGTTGTGAGCCTTGCGATACAGGGTCTGTCTGCATGCCGATCGTCCTGTCCGGCCGTCCGCCCTTCTCCCTCGCCGCCGTCGTCAACTCGCACGGCTGGATCCAGCTCGCGCCCTTCCGGCCCGCGGGGGACGGCGGCTTCTCTTATGCCGCGCGGCTGGCGCAGGGCCGGGTGCTCGAGCTGGTCGTCGCGCCGCGGCCCGACGGCGTGAGCGTGGATACGGCCGAGCCGATCAGCGCGGGCGAAGAGGCCGAGATCGCCGGGATGGTGCGCTGGATGGTCGGCCTGGATCAGGATCTCGCGGCGTTCTACGCGGCCGTGCGCGACGAGCCGAAGCTCGCCCGCGCCGCGGCCGAGGCCAAGGGCCGCATCCTTCGCTCGGCCACGCTCTTCGAGGACACGGTCAAGACCATCCTGACGACGAACACGCTGTGGGCCGCGACGCGGCGCATGGTCGCGGCGCTCGCGGATCTGTACGGCGACCCGCTGCCGACGGACCCGGCGCGCCGCGCGTTCCCCACGCCCGAACGGCTCGCCGCGGTCGGCGCGGAGGCGCTGCGCCGCGACGCGCGGCTCGGCTACCGCGCGTCCTATGTCGCAGCCCTGGCGCACGATGTCGCCTCGGGCCGGCTGGATCTGGAGGCCTTGAAGAACTCCGGGCTTGAGACGCCGGAGCTGCGCAGGCGGCTGCTGGGCATCCGGGGCGTCGGGCCGTATGCGGCCGCCAACCTGCTCATGCTGCTGGCGCACTACGATTACATCCCCGCGGACTCGTGGGCCGCCAGGGTCGTATCGCGCGAGTTCTTTGCCGGCGCGGCGGTCACGCCCGCGGACATCGAGAGGACGTTTGCGCCGTGGGGCCGCTGGAAGGGCCTGGCGTATTGGTTCTGGCAATGGGACGAACACCAATAAGGAGCGATTGACCATGCAAGGATCGGCGGAAATTGTCGCAGGGGCAGCCGGGCTGCCGAAGGTCGTGATCTCGGCCGCGGATGGCGCGCGGGCCGAGGCCTATCTGTACGGCGCGCACGTGACCTCGTGGGTCCCCGCGGGCGGCGAGGAGCGGCTCTATCTCAGCCCGCAGGCCGACTACCGGCCGGGCGCGGCGATCCGCGGGGGCGCGCCGGTCGTCTTCCCGCAGTTCTCCGGCATGGGGCCGCTGCCCAAGCACGGCTTCCTGCGGAACCTGCCGTGGGAGTACCTGGGCGCGCACGAGGAGGCCGACCGCATCACGGCCGAGTTTGCCATCGTCGAGAACGAGCAGACGCTCGCGCTCTGGCCGCATCGCTTCCGCGGCCGGCTGGCCGTGACCGCGGACAAGGTGCAGGAGGACGCGGCGCTGCGTTTCGTCGGCGAGGTGGATCGCATCTACTTTGCCGCGCCGCGCCAGGTGACGTTGGCCGAGCCGGGCCGCCGCCTCACGGTCGCGGCCGAGCGCTTCCCCGATGTCGTCGTCTGGAACCCCGGCCCGGCGCTGGCCGCGACGCTGGCCGACCTGCCGCCCGGCGGCTACGGGCAGTTCGTGTGCATCGAGGCCGCCATCGTCGGCCGGCCCATCGAGCTGTTGCCCGGCCAGACCTGGCAGGGCAGCCAGACGCTCACGGCCTGAGGCGCGCGATGATGTCGCAGGTCGAAACAATCTATCCGCTGTTGACCGAGGCGCGGCTGGTTGCGCCGATGTGGAGCGGCAGCCGCCTGGCCGCGTGGCTGGGCGTGCAGGCGGAGATGCCGCGCGTGGGCGAAAGCTGGCAGGTTTACGAGGGCAACCGCATCACGAACGGGCCGCTGGCCGGGCAGACCCTGGCCGAGGCCGCGGCCGCGCTGGGCGAGCGGCTGGTCGGCGCGCGCACGATGGCCCGCTACGGCGCGGACTTCCCCCTGCTGGCAAAGCTCATCGACGCGGGCGACCGGCTCTCGGTCCAGGTCCACCCCGACGACGCCTATGCGCACCGGGTCGAGGCCGCGACCGGCTTTCACGGCAAGACCGAGGCCTGGCACATCTTGGCCGCGGACCCCGGCGCGACGCTGATCTACGGCTTTGCGCGGGCCACCGCGGCCGCCGAGGTGGCCGCGGCCATCGCCGACGACACGCTGCTCGATCTGTTGCAGCAGATCCCGGCTGCGGCCGGCGACACGCTCTACGTGCCCGCGGGGACCGTCCACGCCATCGGCGGGGGCATCCTGCTCTACGAGATCCAGCAGAAGTCGGATCTGACCTATCGGCTGTACGACTACGGCCGGAAGGATGCCAGGACCGGCCAGCCGCGCGAGCTGCACGTCGCCAAGGCGCTTGACGTGCTCGACTATGCGCCGCCGGGCCGCGGCCGGTTGGCCCCGCAGCCGCTCGCGGCCGGCCGCGACTTGCTGCTCGCCTGCCCCTTCTTTGCGCTCGAACGCTGGCAGACGGACGAGCCGCAGACGCTGGCCATCGATCCGGGCACGTTCGAGATCCTGACCGTCATCGA
This sequence comes from Chloroflexi bacterium ADurb.Bin325, assembly GCA_002068935.1. Lineage (GTDB taxonomy): Bacteria > Chloroflexota > Anaerolineae > CG2-30-64-16 > CG2-30-64-16 > MWBF01. The sequence goes on along the minus strand of MWBF01000253.1, from coordinate 2,696 downwards.
CGGCCGTCTCGACGTGCAGTGGGCCGGCGGCGCGCTCGCGCTGCGCAGGCAGTCCGTCGTCCTGCCCGCCGGGCTGGGCGAGTACGCCCTGGCCCCGCACGCGGGCTGCCGCTGGCTGCGCGCATATGTGCCCGACCAGCCGTGAAGGACTGTCTGACAAGCTTGAAACGGACGGTTGAAACCGCTGCCACGTCCAAGTCCCTGCGGACTTTTGTGTCTCAGTCTGCGAAGGCAGACTTGGTAATGGTGGCCGTGACTTCAGTCGCCAGGGGACATGAGGGATGAGCGGAGCCATGTACGCGTACCTGTTGCCCCTGCATTCGTTTCTGCGCTGGGCGATCGTCATCCTGGGCGTCGTCGCGGCGGCGCGCGGGTTCATGGGCTGGCGGGGCAACCGGCCCTGGCAGCAGGCCGATGACCGGGCGGGGCTGCTCTTCGTGGCGAGCCTCGTCGTGCAGTTGCTGGTCGGACTCCTGCTCTACCTGGTCTTCAGCCCGCTCGCGGCCGCCGCGCGGCGCGACCTCGGCGCGGCGATGGGCAGCTCGATCCTGCGCTTCTACGGCATCGAGCACCCCTTCGGGATGGTGGTCGCGGCGATCGTGGCTAACGTGGGGCGGATCCTCGCGCGGCGCGACCGGCCCGCCCGCGCAAAGCACCGCATCGCGGCGCTTTTCTTCCTGGCCGCGCTGCTGATCATCGTCATCAGCATCCCCTGGCCGCTCGTGCCCGCGGGCGCGGGCCGGCCCTGGTTCCGTCTGAGGTAAGGGAGACGCGCGTCCGGCGGCCTCGCGGCGCGATTACGCCGCGAGGCCGCCGGGCCTGCGCGTGTTTCAGGAGATCACCTGGCCGTCGCGCAGGGAGACGACGCGATCCACGTATTCGTCCACCAGTTGGTCGTGCGATGACATGAGGATGGTGACGTGCTCGTGCTCGATGACGTGGCGGAAGAGGGTCAGCACCTCGCGCGCGGTGGTGCTGTCCAGCTCGCCCGTCGGCTCATCGGCCAGCATCAGCCGCGGCTTGTTCGCCAGCGCGCGGGCAATCGCCACGCGCTGCTGCTGGCCGCCGGAGAGCTCATACGGCCGGTGGTGCATCCACTTGGTCAGGCCGACCAGGTTGAGGCAGTAGACCGCCCGCTCCTTGCGCTCGCGGATGCGCGCGCCGGAGATGCGCAGCATCAGCTCGACGTTCTCATAGGCCGACAGCGTCGGCAGCAGCCCGAACGACTGGAAGATAAAGCCGATGTGGCGTGAGCGCCAGCGCGTGCGCTGCCGGTCGCTCATGCGCGCGATCTCCTCGCCGAAGATGCGCACCGTCCCGCTGGTCGGCCGATCCAGCCCGCCCACGCAGTTCAGCAGGGTCGTCTTGCCGCTGCCGGAGCGCCCCTTGAGCGCCACGAACCCGCCCGCGGGGATACATAAGTCGATGCCCCGCAGCGCGGCCACCTCCATCGACCCGACCTTGTAGATGCGCTTGAGGTCAGCCGTCTCGACTGCCGGCACGCTGTTTGTCTCTGGTTGCATGAATTACGAACCTCGTCGCCCTTGTCAGTGCCCCCGGTGCAGCAGACGGCCGAGCAGCCCGCTCCGGCGCTTCCGCTCGGCCAGCTCATCCACCGCGGCGCTCGCCGCGCGCTCGTCGCCCTGGCGCATGGCCGGCCGGATCAGCACCCCATCTTCATGGACCTCGATGCGCGCGCGGCCCTGGAAGCCGTATTCCTCCAGCAGGTGCTTGGGGATCTGGAGCCGGCCCGCGGAGTCGAGCACCAGCAGCTCCTCGAAGACTTCCTCTTCCTCGGCCTCCGCCGCGGCCTCGTCGCCGTCCCCGTTGACGCGCTCCGTCTTGGTCTGCCGCATCGTCTCTGCGGCCAGCTTGCCGTCGCGGATCGCGACGACCCGATCCACGTGTCGCGCGATGCCCGGATCGTGGCTGACGATCAGCGTGGTCACGCCCAGCTCGGTGTTCAGCCGGCGGAACGCCGCATAGATGGTCAGCGCGGTCTCGGTGTCCACCTCGCCGGTCGGCTCGTCGGCCAGCAACATGCGCGGGGCGTTGGCCAGCGCGACGGCGATCGCGACGCGCTGCTGTTCGCCGCCGGAGAGCTGGCTCAGCGCGTGGCGGCGTCGCCGCGTCAGCCCGACCGTCTCCAGGAGCATCTGCGCGCGCTTGCGCTTGCCGCGCACTGTGCCCGCCAGCGTCATCGGCAGCTCGACGTTCTCCTCCGCCGACAGATAGGGGATCAGGTTGCGCGCGGTCTGCTGCCAGACGAATCCCACCTGCGCGCGGCGGTAGTGGTCGAGCGCCAGGTCGGACATCTTCAGCAGATCCTGATTGTTCACCCACACGCGGCCCGCGGTCGGCCGATCCAGCCCGCCGACGATGTTCATCAGCGTGGACTTGCCGCTGCCGCTCGCGCCGACGACGCCGAGCAGCTCCCCGCGCGCGACCGTCAGATCCAGCCCTTGCAGCGCGACGACCTCGAGCTGGGCGACCTTGTAGATCTTGACCAGGTTGTCGCAGATGATGAATGACTCTTGTGACATGAGCTTGCCTTAGAGCCTGTTTAAAAAGTCTCCTGGCGGCTGAAGTCGCGGCCACCATTGCCAGGTCTGCCTGCGCAGACTAAGAACCTATCCGAAAACCCGCTGGGGCCGGTCTCTGACCGTGCCCCTGGCTCGGTCGGAGACCGGCCAGAG
>MWBF01000252.1 GCA_002068935.1 Chloroflexi bacterium ADurb.Bin325 | reverse complement strand
AACCCGCTGGGGCCGGTCTCTGACCGTGCCCCTGGCTCGGTCGGAGACCGGCCAGAGCAATTTTCGGATAGATTCGAAATAGAACGCTGATGGCGCATCAGCGTCATCAGCGTTCGATCATCGCCCCTTCAGCGCGCGCCACACCCGCTCCGGCGTCAGCGGGATGACGGGCGTCTCGATGCCGGTCGCGTCGTAGACCGCGTTTGCGACCGCGGGCGCGACGCCGTCCAGCGGGATCTCCGCGACCGCCTTGACGCCGAAGGGGTGCGTCGGCTCGTAGGTCGGCACGAAGCGCACCTGTAGCTCTGGCATCTCGTCCGCGGTGAAGATGCGGTAGTCGCCGAAGCGCGGGTTGACCAGCCGGCCCCGCTCGTCCAATACCATCTCCTCGCACACGGCATAGCCGAGCGCCTGGGTCATGCCGCCCTCCACCTGGCCGGTCGCGGTGGCCGGGTTGACGATCACGCCGCAGTCGAGCACCATCACCAGCTTCTCCACCGTGATCTGGCCCGTCTCGATGTCCACCGTCACATCGGCAAACTGCGCGGCAAAGGGCGGCGGGCTGTCCGGGCTGACGTGGGAGCCAACCGCCATGATCTGATGCTGGTCGCTGTGGTGCAGGCTCTCCAGCGCGACCTCGGCCAGCGTCACGCTCCGGCCGTCCGGCGCCCAGGCCTGTCGCTCGGCCAGCATGATCTCCTCGGCCGGCGCGCCGAGCATCCGCCCGGCCACCGCCTTGATCTGCTCGGCGACCCCGCGCGCGGCCTCGACGACCGCCGCGCCGGAGATGTAGGTCGTGCTGGAGGCGTACGCGCCCTTGTCGAACGGCGTAAAGTCCGTGTCGGACGAGTAGGTGATGAAGTCCTCCGGCGGGCAGCCCAGCACCTCCGCGGCCATCTGCGTCAGCACCGTATCGGAGCCGGTGCCCAGATCCGTCGCGCCGACGAGCAGGTTGAAGCTGCCGTCGTCGTTCATCTTGAGGCTCGCCGCGCCCATGTCCAGGTTCGGGATCGCGGTGCCCTGCATGACCAGCGCGACGCCCTTGCCGCGGCGGAGGTGATCCTTCGACTGCGTCCCGCCTCCGGCGGGCCTCCGCTCAGGATGCTCCGTCCAGCCGATCAGCTCCGCGCCGAGCCGCGCGCACTCGTGGATCGCGTTCGTGCGGATCAGCTCGGGGTGCGCCACGCGGCCCTCGCTCCAGGCCTTCGCCATCGCGTGCTCTTCGCCCGCCTGCACCACGTTCATCAGCCGAAACGCCAGCGGGTCCAGCCCCAGGCCGCGGGCGATCCGCTCCATGTGGCATTCGAGCGGGTAGAAGCCCTGCGGCACGCCGTAGCCGCGATATGCGCCGGCGGTCGGCGTGTTGGTATAGACCACGTCCGCGACGAAGCGGATGTTGGACTGCCCGTCCGCGCCCTTGTTGGCCGGGTAGAGCGACATGGCCTTGTGGCCGGTGTTGCCGGTCACGGTGAGGGCGTGGTTGCCGTATGCGCCCGTGTCGCTCAGCACGCGCATCTCGTTCGCCACGATGCGGCCGTCGGCCATGACGCCGGTGCGCATGGTGATGCACATGGGGTGGCGCGAGGTGCTGGCGAGGAACTGCTCCGCGCGCGTGTACTCCATCTTGACCGGCCGGCCGGTCGCGATGGTCAGATGCGCGCAGATGTCCTCGATCAACACCTCCTGCTTGTTGCCGAAGCCGCCGCCGATGCGCGGCTTGATGACCCGGATGCGCTTGATCGGCAGGCCGAGCACCGGGGCCAGCATGCGCCGCGCATGGAAGGGCACCTGCGTGCTCGTGCGGATGACCAGCCGGTCATTCTCGTCCCAGTGGGTGATGCACACCATCGGCTCGATGGGCGTCTGCTGCACCTTCGGCACCTGATACTCGCCCTCGAAGATGTGATCCGCCGTCTGCATGGCCGCGTCGACGTCGCCCAGCTCGATGCGGATCGCCGCGGCCAGGTTGCGCGCGGGGTCGCAATCCGCAAACGGCGTGTACTCCGGCTCGTCGTGGATGATCGGCGCGCCGGGCGCCATCGACTCGCGCGGGTCGAGGATCGCGGGCAGCTCCTCGTACTCGACCTCGATCAGGTCGAGCGCGCGCTGCGCGATCTCCTCGCTCTCGGCCGCGACCGCGGCCACGCGATCCCCCACGCAGCGCAGCTTGCGATCCAGGCTGAAGAAGTCCAGCGGGCCGGGGATCGGGTCGGACTGGCCCGCGGTGGAATGGACGACGCGCGGGATGTCCGCATAGGTCAGCACCGCGTGGACGCCGGGCAGCGCGCGCGCTCGTGATACGTCGATGCGCTTGATGTAGCCGTGCGCGATCGGGCTGTGCAGCAGCTTGCCCACGAGCATCCCGCGCATCTCGACATCGGCCACGAACGCGGGCTTGCCCTGGGCCAGCTTGACCGCGTCGACCTTCGGCTCCGCCGCGCCGACATAGCGGTTTTCCGCCGGCGCGACCACCAGCACGGGCAGCGTCACGCGGGTCTGCGTGGTCACGGACGCGCCGGAGGCCGGCGCGGCAACCTCCCCCGGGGGCGTCCGGTCATCGGCCGCGGGCGACGCCTGGGGCGGCTCGACGGGCAGGGGCGGCTCGGACGGCGGGGCGCTGTCCGGGGCCGCGGGCGGCTCCTCCCCGCGCAGGATCGCCGCGGCGCGCAGGACCGCCTGCACCGGCTTGACGTAGCCGGTGCAGCGGCACAGCACGCCCGACAGCGCATCCCGCACCTCGGCCTCGGTCGGATTTGGATTCCGCTCCAGCAGCGCCTGGGCCGCGAGCAGTTGCGCGGGGGTGCAGTAGCCGCACTGGATCGCGCCGGCCTGGATGAACGCCTGCTGCAATGGGTGCAGCCCCGCGGTGTGCTTCCAGCCCTGTTCGGGGTGCTCGCCCAGCGCCTCCACCGTGGCGACGCTCCGCCCGTCGGCCTGCGCGGCCAGCAGCGTGCAGGAGGTCACGGGCACGCCATCGAGCCGGACGGTGCACGCGCCGCACTCGCCCGTCTCGCAGCCGTGCTTGACGCCGAACACGCCGTGCCGGCGCAGCGCGTCGAGCAGCGATTCGTTCGGCGCCACCTCCCACGTCTGCGGTCTATCGTTGAGGGTGAATCGGAGCAGCATCAAGACCTCCCCTGTGACAGCGCGCGGCGCGCCAGCACGACCGCCATCTCCCGCCGGTACTCGCCGGAGCCGCGGAAGTCGCCCGCGGGCGCGATCTGCGCGGCGACCTGCGCGGCCGCATCGGCGATGGCAGCCGCGGTCGGCGCGCGCCCCTCCAGCGCGGCCTCGACGGACGGCATGCGCAGCGGCGCGGGGGCCACGCCGCCCAACGCCAGCCGCGCGCGCGTGCAGCGGCCGGCGTGCACGGCCAGCGCCGCGGCGGCCAGCACGATCGGCGCATCGCTGGGCGTGCGCGCGACCGTCTCCAGCGCATAGGTGGTCGCGCGATCCGTCGCGATGCGCAGCCCGGTGACGATGGCGGGCGCGGCCAACAGCGCGGCGCGCTGGTCGATGAATCGGGCGTAGGGGACGGCCCGCGGGCCGTCCCGGCCGGCGAGCAGGATCTCGGCGTCGCACACCAGCAGCGCGGCTGGCAGCGGGTCGTTGTCCGCGGCGACGACGGCCGCGCCGCCGACGGTCGCGCGGTTGCGCTGCACGCTGCCGCCCCAGCGCCGCGCGGCCTGCGCCAGCAGCCGGTGCAGGGGCGTCGCCTCCTCGGCCGCGGCCAGCGTCGCCCGCGTCACGAGCGCGCCGATGTGCAGCAGCCCGCGCTCGCTTTCGAACGTGAGCTGATCCAGGCCGAGCCCTTGCAGGTCGACGACGGCCTCAATCGTGGGGTCTGCGGAGGCCAGCAGCGTGTCGCCGCCGGCCAGGACGACCGTGCGGATGCCGGGCCGGGCCAGGAGCGCCAGCGCGTCCGCCAGCGCAGCCTGCGGCTCCCGGCCCTCCGCCGCGGGCCGGTGATATTCGCGGAGGTTGAGAAGCATCGCAGAAGCACCTCCAGGGGTGATTGTGCTGATTATAGCATAGGGACGCCACGCGGCCGCAATCGCCCGCGGCCCGCGCAGGCCACGGAATCTCTTTGCCGCGCGCGAAGGCTCATGCTAAACTACCCGCCGAGGTAAGAGCCTGTCCGAAACTTGCTCTGGCCGGAGGCCGGGCCAGGGGGCGCGGCCAGAGGCCGGCCCCGGCGTTTCTCGGATGGGCTTCAAATCAGCCTATGTCAGACTCTGTCCGCAAGGCCCTGCTCGCCGCGGGCGTCGCAGCCGGGCTTATACTGCTGTATGGCCGCTACATCGAGCGCGGCCGGGTGCGGCTGGATCGCTTCACCGTGGAGGTGGACCGGCCGGGGCTGCCGCCGCAGGGCGTCACCGTCCTGCACCTCTCCGACCTGCACATCCGCGACCGCGAGTCGGTGCAGACGGTCAAGCTCGCGCGACTGCACCGGCTGCTGGCGGACGAGCAGTACGACATCCTCGCGCTGACCGGCGACCTGATCCACAACATGGCCGGGCTGCCCAGCGCGGTCGCGTTCCTGGCCGGGCTGAGCCCGCGCCGCGCGGCCTTCGTCGTCCCCGGCAACCGTGATTATCTGGAATCGAGCTTCCGGGCCCTGCTCGGCTCGCCGGAGGAGCGGCAGGGGCTGCCGCTGGTCCGACAGGCCGCGCTCGCGGCCCGCAATATCCGCAACGTCGCGCGCCGCTTCCTGCGCAACGAGGGCGGGGCCAGCCGGGCCCGCGGCTCGCTGGGGCTGCACGCCAACGATGTGCCGACGCTGCTGGCCGCGCTGGCCGCGCAGGGCATCCAGCCGCTCGTCAACCGCAACGTGCAGCTGGCCGGGGAGGGGGCGAACCTGTGGGTCGCGGGCGTGGACGACCTGGGCAACGGCCAGCCCGACCTGGCCGCGGCGCTGACCGGCGTCCCGGAGAATGCGCCGCTGCTGCTGCTGTCCCACAACCCCGACATCTGGCTGAACCCCGCCGCGGATCGCGCGGATCTGATCCTCTCCGGCCACACGCACGGCGGGCAGATTCGCCTGCCGCTGCTCGGCTCCATCTATCGGCAGGGCACCCACCTGGGGCGGCAGCGGGCCGCCGGGTGGTTCGAGCGGGGCCGGACGCGCATGTTCGTGAGCCGGGGGCTGGGGGAGAGCTTTCCGCTGCGCCTGGGCGCGCCGTTGCAGGCCGCGCTCATCCGGCTGCTGCCGGGGCCTGGGGCGAGGCCGTCCGCGCCCAATGGTCGGGGCAGCCGGGCCGCCTCCGCTCCTGAGGAGCGCGCATGAACGGGCCGCGGCGCTGGCTGGTGCGCGGCGGCGCGGCCGCGCTGGCCGGCGGGCTCCTGGCG
>MWBF01000251.1 GCA_002068935.1 Chloroflexi bacterium ADurb.Bin325 | reverse complement strand
CCGCCGCTGGCTCGTGGCCGGGCTGCGCATCGTCGTCGGCAACATCGAGCCGCACCAGTTCATGGGCTTTTCGGGCGGCGTCAAGAGCGCGGCCGTCGGCGTGACCGCCCAGGACACGATCAACACCAACCACGCCTGGATGGCCGACCCCGCCAGCGCGATCAACCGCTACGACGATAACCCCTGTCGCGTCGATGTCGAGGAGATCGGCCGGATCATCGGCGTCGATTATGCGCTGAACGCGGTGCTCAACGAGGAGAAGGCCATCGTCCATGCGCTGGCCGGCGACCCGGTGGACGTGATGCGCCGCGGCATCCCCCTGCTGCGGGAGATCTATCAGCGCGAGGTGGCTGCGCCGTACGATCTGATGATCGTCTCCGCGGGCGGCTACCCGAAGGACATCAACCTGTACCAGGGGCAGAAGGCGCTCGGCCACGCCTCGCTGGTCATGCGCGAGGGCGGGACGGTGATCCTCGCCGTCGCGTGCCCGGAGGGGACGGGGAGCAAGGCCTACGAGGAGTGGATCCTCGCGCCCGGCATGACGTCGCATGCGGCGGTCCTGGAGCGCTATGCCCGCGAGGGCTTCCGCATCGGGCCGCACAAGGCGTGGCAGCTCGCGCGGGACGGCAGCCGGACGCGCGTGCTGCTCCTCTCGGACATGGCGCCCGACTTCGTGCGGCGGCTGCTGTTGGAGCCGGTCGCCAGCCTCGATGAGGCGCTGGCGCTGGCGCTGCCCGGCCTGCCCGCGCAGGCGCGCATCGGCGTCATGCCGATCGCCAACGCGACGATCCCTGTATTGCATCCTGCGTGAGACAGGAATCTGTTCGAAAACATGCCCTGGCCATGTCTCTGGCTCGGTCAGAGACCGGCCAGAGCGGAGCTGCACAACGCGTGAGACAAGGAGACCCTGTGGCGGAGCTTCGACTCGTCAACCCGCATCTGGAAGGGGACAGCTTCCTCTGGGAGGGCGGGCCGGACGGCGTGCTGCTGGTGCACGGCTTCACGGCGACCGCGGCGGAGGTGCGGCCGCTGGCCCGTTTTCTTTATGGCCGGGGCTATACCGTCGCGGGGCCGCTGCTGCCGGGCCACGGCGCGCAGCCGGCGGATCTCAATCGCGTGGCGTGGCGCGACTGGACGCGCGCGGCGGAAGAGGCCTATCGTGCGCTGGCCGCGCGCTGCCGCCGGGTCGTCGTCGGCGGCGAGTCGATGGGCGCGCTGTTGGCGCTGCACCTGGCGAGCGAGCACCCTGAGGTCGCGGCGCTCCTCTGCTATGCGCCCGCGCTCAGGCTGCCGTTCGGGTTCTTCGACCATCTCAAGCTGCGCCTGGGGTCGCTGTTCGTGCCCTACGTCGTCAGGTCGCCCGGCCCCCGCGCGGAGGCGGACGACCTGTGGCAGGGCTACCCGGTCAAGCCGCTCAAGGCTGTGCGCCAACTGCTCCGCTTGCAGGCCGAGGTGCACAACCGGCTGGCCAACATCACCCAGCCGATCCTGATCGTGCAGGGGCGGCTGGACAGGAGCATTGACCCGCAGGGCGCGCGGCTGCTCCACGACAGCGTGCGCTCTGCGCGCAAGGAGCTGCACTGGATGGCGCGCTCCAGCCACTGCGTCATCCTGGATCAGGAACGCGAGCCCATCTTCGAGCTGACCGGCCGCTTTCTCGACAAGACCCTGTCCGGCGCCTGACCCCGACCCACAGGAGGCCCCATGTCTCGCGCGCTCCGCTGGTACGACTACATCACCATCAACATCTTCTTCTTCGCCCTGACGGTCCTCTCGCAGACGAACGGGCTGGTCTTCCCGCTGCTCATCCAGCAGTTCGTGGGCGAGGAGGTCAAGGGCACGTACCTGGGCCGCCTGCGGCTGTGGACGTTGATGATCGCGCTCCTCTGGCAGGCGCTCATGGGGATGCTGTCGGATCGAAGCACGTCGCGCTTCGGCCGGCGGCGGCCGTTCATCTTCGCCGGCACGCTCGGCATGACCGTGACCGTCGTGCTGGTCGGTCTCTCCGCGGGCATGGCCGGGCTGGCCGGCTTCACGTTCCTCTTCGTGATCGCGCTCTTGCAGTCGGTCGCCGCGAACACCGCGCACGGCGCGCAGCAGGGGCTGATCCCCGACCTCGTGCCGTCGGAGAAGCGCGGCCGCTTTTCCGCGGTCAAGGCCGTGCTAGAGGTGCCGATTCCCCTGCTGCTGGTCTCGTTCACGATTGCGCGCTTCATCGCGGCCGGCAGCCTGTGGGTTGCGCTGTTCCTGGCCATCGGCGTGCTGCTTGCCGCCATGCTGTTGACCATGCTCGCGCCGGAGCAGCGGCTGGCGCAAGCGTCGCCCGGCGTTGACTGGGCGCCCATCGCGCGGCTGGCGGCCATGACCGCGCTGTTCACGGCCATGATCCTCGGCATGGGCGCGCTGGTGGGCCAGGCCGGGCGGCTGCTGGCGGGCGACGCGGGGCCGGCGGTGATCCTGGGCGTCACGGGGCTGTCCGGGCTGATCGCGATCGTGCTCACGGTCGCGGCCGGCGTCTGGCTCAGCGTGCGCATCAGCGTCGGCGCCGCGGCTGCGCGGGCAAACCCCTCGTTCACCTGGTGGGTCATCAACCGCCTGGCCTTTCTCGTCGGCACCACGAACCTGTCCACGTTTGCGGTCTACTTCTTGCAGGCGCGGCTCGGCCTCGTGCGCGAGCAGGCGGCTGGCCCGGCCGCACAACTGATGGCCGTGATCGGCGTCTTTATCCTGGTGTCCGCGCTGCCGAGCGGCTGGCTGGGGGATCGCTTCGGCCACAGGCTGCTGGTGGGGATCGCGGGGCTGCTGGCCGCGCTCGGCGTGGTGATCGTGCTGCTCTCGCCGAGCCTGATGGTCATCTATATCGGCGGCGGCTTCATCGGCATCGCCACCGGCCTCTTCTTCACCGCGAACTGGGCGCTCGGCACGGAGCTCGTGCCGCGGGGCGAGGCCGGGCGCTATCTGGGCATCTCGAACCTGGCGGGCGCGGGCGCCGGCGCGGTCGGCGCATACATTGGCGGGCCGATTGCCGACTTCGTGACCGCGCGGCTGCCGAACCTGCCCGGCGCGGGGTATATCCTGCTGTTCGGCCTGTACGGGCTGATGTTCCTGGTCTCGATCCTGGCGCTGCGCCACGTCCGGCTGCCGGACACGCAGCCCGCCGCCAGTTGGAGGCTGTTTAAAGAGTTTCCCGGCGGCTGAAGTCACGGCCGCCATTGCCAGGCCTGCCTGCGCAGGGACCTGGCAATGGCGGCAGCAGCTTCAACCGCCCGGAACAGGTTTTAAACGGACTTGCGGGGGATGAGGGCCTACAGCTCGGTGATGGTGACGGAGCCTTCCGGGCAGCCCGACTCGCAGGAGTAACAGCCGATGCACTCCTCCGGGTCGCCCTTGTACATGGCGTACTGCTTGCCGTCCTCCTCGACGAGCGCGATGAGTTCGTTGGGGCAGGTGTCGACGCAATCGCCGCAGCCCGCGCAGTTCTCGACGTCAATGGTCACGACGTACATGCTTTTTCCTCCGATGTGTACTGGTTGCGGCCCAGGCTGCAACCGAGGCACACTGTAGCATGTTCGGATCGCGCGAGAAATGACAAGTATCAGGTTTGTGTGAATTCGTGCATATCGGCCGGCCCGGGTCGGCCAGTTTCCCGCGGACAGGAGGTGATCGATGCCGCGAAATTTCGCCCCGTTGCGCAAGCTGCTCTGTGAGCTCTATTCCGACCGCGAGGTCGCAAAGCTGGCCGCCCGCGACGCCGGGCTGGACCCCGCCAACATCCGCGAACACGATATCCTGACGGTCTACTGGCAGAACATCCTCGAGGAGGCGGAGAAGCAGGGCCTGCTGGACAGGCTCCTGGCGAACGCACGGGCGGAGTATCCGGCCCGCCAGGCCGAGCTGGCGCTGCCGCCGGACGAGCCGGATCACGGGGCGGCCCTGACCCCCCAGCAGGTGCGCGTCGGGCTGCGCAAGTTGTTGGAGGCCCATTTCGACCTCAACGGCCTGCGCGACCTGTGCTTCGACATGGGCATCCAGTACGAGAACCTGTCCGGCGAGACGCTCGGCGCAAAGGCGCGCGAGCTGATCCTTTACTGCGAGCGGCGTCTGCGCATCGGGGAGCTGATCGAGACGGGCCGAGAGGCGCGGCCGGAGCTGGCCTGGCCCGCGTTGCCGTGAGGGCGGCGGAAGAGGAGCGAATGATGGAACGCTGATGACGCTGATTGAACTGATCTATATGATCATCGTACAAAGACCCTATCCAAAAATGGCTCTGGCCGGTCTCCGACCGAGCCAGGGGCACGGTCAGAGACCGGCCCCAGCAGGTTTTCGGATAGACACAAAGACCCTATCGATCAGCCGGATCAGCGCCATCGGCGTTCTATTTATGGCCTATCCTTGGAAGCCTGCCTGGATAACCGGCTCTGGCCGGCCCGACCGGGCCAGAAGGCGCGGCCGGACCGGCCAGAGCGTTCTTCGGCCGGGCTTTTATTGGCTCGGCGTGGCAGCCGGCGTCGGCGTGGCCTGCAGGAAGGCGTCGCGGCCGCGCTCGACCAGCGTCTCCACGCTGTACGACGCCACCTTCACATAGTAGGGCGAGTCGGACGACTTGACGTAATAAGCCTTATCCGTCGGGTCCTGCGCGCCGATCGTCACCGTGCTGGTCTTCTCCTCATCGCCGCTCTTGTAGCGCAGCGTGACGACCGCCGAGGGGTCCGCCATGCCGTAGGCCGGGTCATCGGCCGTGCCGAGCGGCTTCGTCATCCGCAGGTTGGTGAACAGATCCACCTGGCTGACCACGTTGTTGGGGTTCGTGGCCTCGTCGCCGGCCAGGTCGGTCAGGCTCCAGGCGCCCTGGGCATCCTTGACGAAGGCGAACTCGCCGTTGCGGTTCTTCAGCGTGAAGCCGGTCACGTCCGCCGAGCTGATCGCGACGTAGATCGGGTTCACCCAGGACAGCAGCTCCGCGCTGACCTCCCAGGTGTTCAGCCCGTTCGTCAGATAGACGTTGTCCTGGCCGTCGAGCCGCACGTGGACGGTGGAACTGCCCGCGGAGCTGCCGAGGTAGAGCGTGTATGCGCCCTGCGCGGTCGCGATCTCGATCCGGCGGACGAACCGATCCGCGGCAACCTGCAACTGCGCGTGGCTGGCCGGCAGTTGCGCGACCAGCCGCCCCGTCTTGATCGCGGCCAGCTTATCCAGGATCGGAGCGACCTTCGTCGCATCCACCGGGTAGTTGCCGGCCTCCGGCGCAACCCAGGCGTCGCCCTGCTTCGCCAGCTTGATCGGCGCAGCGCCGGCGTCGCCGGTGATCGTCAGCGCGGTGATGTCGGCCGCCTTCAGGCCGGGGATCAGCGGCTCGCCGCCGCCGCTGGC
>MWBF01000250.1 GCA_002068935.1 Chloroflexi bacterium ADurb.Bin325 | reverse complement strand
GCTGACCGGGCTGGGCGCGATGGCGACCTCCGGCGCGACCAAGGGCGGCATCCAGCCGATCCGCCAGCTCGCGGGCATGCGCGGGCTGATGGCCGACCCGTCGGGCCGCATCATCGCGCTGCCGATCCGCTCCAACTTCCGCGAGGGGCTGACCGCGCTGGAATACTTCCTGAGCACGCACGGCGCGCGCAAGGGCCTGGCCGACACCGCGCTGCGCACCGCGGACGCGGGCTATCTGACGCGGCGTCTGGTGGACGTGGCGCAGGATGTCATCATCGCGTCGGACGACTGCGGGACGCAGGCCGGCATCTGGCTCACCGCGGAGGGCGCGAAGGGGATCGGCGAGAAGCTCTCCGAGCGCATCGTCGGCCGCATCGCGGCCGCGCCGATCGCGGACCCGAAGACCGGCGAGGTGCTGATCGAGCGGGATCAGCTCATCGACGAGCTGGCGGTCGCGGTGCTGGAGCGGGCCAGGGTCGAGAAGGTCTTCGTGCGCTCGCCGCTGACCTGCGAGAACCGCTTCGGGCTGTGCAAGCTGTGCTACGGCTCCGACCTGGCGCGCGGGGGCATGGCCAAGATGGGCGAGGCGGTGGGCATCATCGCGGCCCAGTCGATCGGCGAGCCGGGCACGCAGTTGACGCTGCGCACGTTCCACACCGGCGGCGTCGCGGGCGCCGAGGACATCACCCAGGGCCTGCCGCGCGTCGAGGAGCTGTTCGAGGCGCGCACACCGCGCGGCGAGGCGGTCATCAGCGAGATCGGCGGCGTGGTGGATGTGTACTGGGAGGACGATGTCCGCAGGCTGAAGGTGACGAACTCGCGGCTGCGCCGCAAGACGCACATGATCCCCGCGGGCTATGAGATGCTCGTCCGCAACGAGGACCGCGTCCAGGCGACCACGCCGATCGCGCAGCGGTTGCAGGCCGCCGGCGCGCCGGCCGAGGCCGCCGCCGACTCGCAGCCGGCCGCCGACGACATCATCCTGGCCGGGATGGACGGCAACATCTACATCGACTGGCTGACCGACGACCCGCAGGAGGGCGAGGCGGCCAGCGGCGCGGCCTGCAAGGTGATCATCCGCCGCGAGGATGTGGAGGAGTGGGTGACGGACATCCCCGCGAGCGCGCGGCTGCGCAAGGACAAGGGCGACCGCGTCGAGGTGGGCGATCAGTTGACCGAGGGCTCGAAGAACCCGCGCGAGGTGCTGCGCATCCAGGGCCGCGAGGCCGCGCAGATGTATCTGCTGGACGAGGTGCAGCGGGTCTACCGCTCGCAGGGCGTCTCGATCCACGACAAGCACATCGAGGTCATCATCCGCCAGCTCCTGCGCCGGGTGCGCGTGCTGCGCAGCGGCGACACCGACATGCTGATCGGCGAGCTGGTCGACCGCTTCGAGTTCGAGGAGGTCAACGATGCGACCGTGGCCCAGGGCGGCGAGCCCGCGCGCGGTGAGCCGGTGCTGCTGGGCGTGACGAAGGCCTCGCTGAACACGGAGAGCTTCCTCGCGGCGGCCTCCTTCCAGGAGACGACGCGGGTGCTGACCGACGCCGCGGTGCGCGGCGCCAAGGACACGCTGCGCGGCCTGAAGGAGAACGTGATCATCGGCAAGCTGATTCCGGTGGGCACGGGCTTCGAGACCCGCCGCAAGGCGCTGGAGACCGCGCAGCAGACGCGCGACAGCCTTTACACCGGCGAGTTCGACGCCGACGACCTCGATGACCTGGAGGGCCTGGGCGACATGGCTGGCCTGGAAGCCCTGGCCGGCGAGGTCATGGAGGGCATGGATCTGCTGGACGAGGATCTGGCGGTCGACGACGACGGCAACGATAACAACGACGGCGACTACGGCGACGGCGCGGGCCTGCCGGGGCTGGCGTTCGGCTGAGAGCACGGCGCCCCTTCGGCCGCGGGCTGCCCGCGGCCGAAGGGGCGCTTTCTGCCGGCCGGATTCGGAACTCGTGATATTTGACCCACCCCCGCGGCTGTGATAAAATAACAGGTCGTGGGTTCGTTCACGGCTTACTCGTCGTCTGCCCTTTTCCGAGGGCTAAGAATCTATCCGAAAATTGCTCTGGCCGGTCTCCGACCGAGTCAGGGGCACGGTCAGAGACCGGCCCCAGCGGGTTTTCGGATAGGCTCTAAATCGCTCGTTTGGACGCAGTTTTCTGGAGGATATTTTGCCGACCATCAATCAGCTTGTTCGCAAGGGCCGCAAGCCGATTGCGAAGAAAGAACATGCGCCCGCGCTCCGGTTCACGCAGAACGTGCTCAAGGGCCATTCTTCGAGCCGCATGCAGAAGGGCAATCCTTTCAAGCGCGGCGTGTGCACCCAGGTGCGCACGATGACGCCCAAGAAACCGAACTCGGCGCTGCGCAAGATTGCCCGTGTCCGCCTCTCGAACGGCCTCGAGGTAACGGCGTATATCCCGGGTGAGGGGCATACGCTGCAAGAGCACTCGGTCGTTTTGGTGCGCGGCGGCCGCGTCCGGGATCTGCCGGGCGTCCGCTATCACATCGTGCGCGGCGCACTGGACACCACGGGCGTGGATGCCCGCCGGCGCGGCCGCTCCAAGTACGGCGCCAAGGTGCCGAAGGCCGGGAAGAGCGCCAAGAAGTAAAGGAGAGCGGAGTCAGGAATGTCTCGACGTAATCGCCCAGAGAAGCGTGAGGTCCTGCCGGACGCGCGCTATAACAATCTGTTGGTTGCCCACCTGATCAATAAGATCATGTTGAGCGGCAAGAAGTCCACCGCGGAATCGATCGTGTACGGCGCCATCGAGGCGCTCGAGGGCCGCACCAAGAAGGCCGGCATCGAGGCCCTGGAGCAGGCCATCCGCAACGCGACGCCCATCATCGAGGTGCGGCCGCGGCGCGTCGGCGGCGCGACCTATCAGGTGCCGATGGAGATCCGCGAGGATCGGCGTCTGGCGCTGGCGCTGCGCTGGCTGATTCAGACGGCGCGCAAGCGGCCCGGCAAGAGCATGGTGGATAAGCTCTCCGGCGAACTGTTCGACGCCTACAACAACCAGGGCAACACGGTCAAGAAGCGCGAAGACACTCACAAGATGGCGGAAGCCAACCGCGCCTTTGCGCATTACCGCTGGTAACGGCTGGCGACAGCATCCTTCAGGCTCAAGACGAGATAAGCCATTTACTGATTGCATCGGTCGGCCCAGGCCGCTGAACCTGCAACCGAGGTTGATGAACCCGGCATCCGACGTACAAAGTAGATGCCGGGTTTCTGTCGCTTTTTATCCGGGTGTGCGTCGGCTTGCCGGGCCGCCCAGGCAGCGCTCAGGAGCGCAGTGCTCGCTATGACTACACAGCCCCATCCTACAATCGAAGAAGCGCGCCTCCAGCGACTGCGGAACATCGGCATCATCGCGCATATCGACGCCGGCAAGACCACCACCACCGAGCGCATCCTCTACTACACCGGCAAGACCTACCGCATGGGCAACGTCGATGAGGGCACGACCGTCACCGACTGGATGGTGCAGGAGCGCGAGCGCGGCATCACGATCCAGTCCGCGGCCATCACCAGCGAGTGGCACGGCTACCAGATCAACATCATCGACACGCCGGGCCACATCGATTTCACCGCGGAGGTGCAGCGCAGCCTGCGCGTGCTCGATGGCGGCGTGGTGATCTTCGATGCGGTGGCCGGCGTCGAGCCCCAGTCGGAGACCGTCTGGCGGCAGGCCGACCGCTACGGCGTCCCGCGCATCTGCTTCGTCAACAAGATGGATCGGGTCGGCGCAGACTTCTGGCGCACCATCAGCATGATCCGCGACCGGCTCGGCGCCAACCCGCTGCCGATCCAACTGCCCATCGGCGTGGAGGATAGCTTCATCGGCATGGTGGATCTGATCACCGAGCGGGCCTGGACGTTCCCCGATGTGCTGGGCGCTCACCCGCAGGAGATCCCGACGCCGCCGGAATTGCTCGACCGCGTCGCGGAGCTGCGCGGAGAACTGGTCGAGAAGATCGCCGAGACGGACGACGCGCTGACGCTCAAGTATCTCGAGGGCGAGCCGATCGCCGAGGCGGAGCTGGTCGCGGCCCTGCGCCGGGCCACGATCGCGGGCAAGCTGGTGCCGGTGCTGTGCGGCACATCGCTGCGCACCAAGGGCGTCCAGTTGCTGCTCGATGCGGTCGTCGCCTATCTGCCGTCGCCGCTCGACATCCCCGCGGTCATCGGCACGAACCCCGCCAGCGGCGCGGAGGAGGAGCGGCCGACCGATGCGGCTGCGCCGCTGGCCGCGCTGGTGTTCAAGATCCAGACCGACCCGTACATGGGCCGGATGGCCTATGTGCGCGTCTATTCGGGGGCATTGCAGACCGGCGTGACGGTGCAGAACAGCAGCCGCGACCGCAAGGAGCGCATCGGCCGGCTGGTGCAGGTCTACGCCGAGAAGCGCGAGGACATCACCGAGATTCGCGCGGGCGATATCGGCGCCATCCTGGGCGTCAAGCAGACTTTCACCGGCGAGACGCTCTGCGACCCGGCCAGGCCGGTCGTGCTGGAGTCCATCGAATTTCCGGAGCCGGTGATCTCCATCGCGGTGGAGCCGAAGACCAAGGCCGACCAGGACAAGCTCGCCAACTCGCTGCAACGGCTGGCCGAGGAGGATCCCACCTTCCGGGTGCGCGTGGACGAGCAGACCGGCCAGACCGTGTTGAGCGGGATGGGCGAGCTGCACCTGGAGGTGCTGGTCGACCGGATGCTGCGCGGGTTCGGCGTGCAGGCCAACGTCGGCCGGCCGCAGGTGGCGTATCGCGAGACCATCACCCGCAAGACGCAGATCGAGCAGCGCTTCATCCGGCAGACGGGCGGCCGCGGCCAGTATGCCCACATCATCCTGGAGCTGGAGCCGCAGGAGCGCGGCAAGGGCTTCGAGTTCGTGGATAAGGTCGTGGGCGGCGCGATCCCCAAGGAGTTCATCCCCGCGGTCAGCCAGGGCATCCGGGAGTCGATGGACAACGGGGTGCTGGCCGGCAACCCGATGGTCGATATCAAGGCGACGCTGCTCGGTGGGTCGTTCCACGAGGTGGACAGCTCCGAGCTGGCCTTCAAGATTGCCGGGTCGATGGCGCTGCGCGAGGGCGCGGAGAAGGCCGGCC
The DNA here is from genome assembly GCA_002068935.1 of Chloroflexi bacterium ADurb.Bin325. Lineage (GTDB taxonomy): Bacteria > Chloroflexota > Anaerolineae > CG2-30-64-16 > CG2-30-64-16 > MWBF01. The sequence continues at coordinate 267 of MWBF01000250.1, read as the reverse complement.
CCGTGCTGCTCGAGCCGGTGATGAAGATCGAGATCGTCGCGCCGGAGCAGTCCGTGGGCGACGTCATCGGCGACTTGGTGGCGCGGCGCGGCCAGGTGGCCGGACTGGAGATGCACTCGCCCGGGATGCAGGCCATCAAGGGCACGGTGCCGCTGGCCGAGATGGTGGGCTATGCGACGACGCTGCGCTCGGCCACCCAGGGCCGCGCGAGCTTCACGATGGAGTTCGAGCGGTACGAGGTGGTGCCGGTTTACGGCCGGCCGCGGG
>MWBF01000249.1 GCA_002068935.1 Chloroflexi bacterium ADurb.Bin325 | reverse complement strand
CCAGCCAGCGCTGCGCCAGGAAATTAAGACCCACGCCGCGCAAGAAGGTGTTGAGCAGGCCGGTCGCCGGGTTGAGGATGGATCTGAACACGAGGCTGACCACCAGCATCGGCAACACCGCGGGCAGATACATGATGACCCGGTGGAAGTGTGCCAGAGTGTGAATGCCGTTGGTCAGGAGCAGGGCCAGCCCCAGCGCGATCACGGTCTTCAGGAAGATGGTGGCAACGGTGAAGATGACGGTGTTTTTGATGAAGTGTAGATAGTTTTGGCCTGTTCCCTGGCTAAGGATGAGCCTGAAGTTGTCCAGGCCGACAAAGTTTACCTCTGGGGAATAGCTGTTCCAGTCGGTGAAAGCATAGTAGAAGCCCATGAGGCTGGGCAGCACGAAAAATAACAGGTAGAGCAGCAGCGCGCCGCCGACGAAGTAAAAAGGATAAGCCTTGTTTCTCACGCTTGCTCCTTTCGGGGGCTTCTGTGGCGTAGGGTCGATTAGACGCAGCAACCTGAGCACTGCCAGGTCATCGATCGACAACCTGACAGCGCTCAGAGTGGCTCTTTCAGGCGCGCCTTACTGCGCCCAGGCAGGGTCCTTGGCGGCCATCGCCATGTCGGCGCGGCGTTGATCGATGCTCTTCAGTACGTCCTCCGGCGTCATCGCGCCGGTGAACATGGCGACCATATCCTTGCCCATGTCCATCCACTGCGGGTTGACGTAGTTCACTGCGTCCTGGTAGACGATGGACTTGGCTTCAAATGTGTCCAGGAACTCCTGCTGCTCCGGCGTCCACTTGGCCGTCAGCCCGGAGAAGTTGAGCGCTGCGAAGTCCGGGGTGTTGTCCAGCAGGTATTGCAGGTTCTCGGGGGCAGCAAGAAAAGCTAGATACTGCTTGGCTTCCGCGATGTGCGGCGAGCCGGAGTAGATGAATTTGCTGGGGCCGGCCGGGTGCGCAGGGACCAAGATGTTGTCGGCCAGCGGAATCGGGAAGAAGCCCCAGTTCTCAGGCTTGACCTCGGGGTAGTCTACCGCAACTTGCACAGGCTGCGTCAGGGTCGCCAGGACCATCGCGTATTCGCCCGCGGCCATCTTCGCCGAGGTGTCGGAGCCGGAGTCAGAGAGCGCGTTATCGCCGAAGCAGCCGAGCGTGTATAGCTCGTTCAGTTGCGTCATCGCTTCGACCATGATAGGTACGTCCGCGAATTTGACCTCGTTTTTGTTTAGCTTCTCGGCAAGGCCGGGGTTCGCCTCCTCGAAGCGCGGGCCGATCATCGGGAACCAGAGTACGTGGTGCCAACCGTCGGCGATCGGCTCATAGATGGGATTGACGCCCGCATCCATCAGCTTCAGGCAGATGTCCTTGAACTCGGCATAGTTCTTCGGCACGCTCAGCCCGTTTTCTTCGAAGATAGTCTTGTTGTAGTTGATGATGAAGTAGTTGGAGGCAATCGTGTCCCAGATTTCGATGCCGTAGACCTTGCCATTCAGGCTGACCATGTCGAGCGACAGCGGTTCCTGGCGGCCGGTCCATTCTTCATCCGTCAGATCTACGGCATTTTTCTCGACGTCATACTGAACCTGCAAGTCGGTCTTGCCGCTTTGCCCGCCAAAGATATCGGTGGCTTCGCCGGAGTTCAGCTTGGTCTTGAGGATGCTGAAGTATTGGTCTGCGGGGATGATCTGGTAGTCGACGTGGATGCCGGTCTCGGCTTCGAACTTTTTGGCGAGTTCTAGTTCGGCATCCTTGATCCAGCCCTGGCTGGCCATGTAGGTCAAGATGATGCCCGACTTGGGGGCTTCGGCGGCTGCCGGTGCCTCTGCCTCAGCGGCCGGCGTGCTTGCGGGGGCGGTGGCGCAACTTACGATCAGCATGGATGTGAGCAGCAACAGGACGACGGCTTGGTACGTCTTCTTCATAGGTTACCTCTCTGGTTATGAAGATGGAAGGGGCGACCAATCAACGGTGTGCGAACATCACGGCAATGCCCGGCAACATTACCGGTAATGTTGCCAGTATCATACGATGGATTCGGACAAATGTCAATAGGCATTTTGGCTTAGAGGAGAGGCAATTTTCAGACGCAAGTAATCTTGGCTTGGACCAGAGATGCAGGAGGCTGGACCAGTAATTCAAATACAACGCCTTGGTAAGATCGGGGCCGAGGCGTCAGCCGATCAGGCTGACCTATGTATACGCCCAAACCGCCTTACCTCGGCCCCATCCGCATCGGAATACCCGGCGTCAGATTTTATCTCTTGCAGCCCGCCCCCTGGCGCGCGGCTCGATGGCGCTGGCTCGGCTTACGCCGGCTGCGCCCAGCCGTTCCGGTTCCGCCGCGGCTCGCGCACCCACGCGGCCATGAGCAGGCCGCCGACCAGCGCGACCGCGATGGCCGCGACAAACATGGGCCGGTAGCCCAGCCAGGTCGCGAGCGCGCCGCCGAGCACCGGGCCGAGCGCGACGAACGGGGCCAGCAGCGTGTTGGTCAGGCCGATGTACGTGGGCCGATCCTCGGCGGGGCAGAACTCCAGGATGATGTTCATGGCCGACACGCTGGATGCGGAGCTGGCGACGCCGACAAGGATGAACGTGACGCCCAGCCAGATGGCCGATGGCGCGATGAGCGCGATGCTCGCGGCCAGCGCGGCGAAGACGGCCTCGCCCACCAGCACGATCTTGTGCCCCGCGCGGTCGCCCAGATGGCCCCAGGCCAACCCGGCCAGCGCCTGGCTGCCGACCAGGAGCGCGGTGAGGGTCCCCGCATGCCGCTCAGCCAGCCCGAACTGCTCCACGCCGTAGACCATGTAGAACCCCGCGGCCATGCCCCCCAGCAGCACCGTCGCCCGGCTGATGAGATAGTGCAGATAGTTGTGGTCGCGGCGCAAGACCTGCGGCAGTTGGCGCAGATAGACGCCGAGCGCGGCGCGCTGTTTGACCGAGGGGCTGTCGGGCTCGCGATTGAGGAAGAAGACGGCCAGCGACGCCATCATCAGGCCGAAGGCGGCGAAGAAGCAGATGGCGAAGTTCTGGGGATAGGGCCAATGGCCCAGGATCCAGCCGGCCAGGGCCGCGCCGGCCACGCCCAGGATCGCGCCCAGGCCGTTGCCCACGCTGGAGTAGAACCCGCGCCGCCGCAGCGGGATCACCTTTGCGATCAGGTCGTACCACGCGGGCGTGCTCAGCCCGCCGGCCACCGCGCCGCCTGCGCGCAGCGAGAGGATCAGCGGCAGCGCCAGCCCCGGCGCGGGCAGGGCCAGAAACCAGGTGGCCAGGCCGATCAGTGGGTAGGGCAGGCGCTCCGCCATGCCGCACGCGGCCGTGAACGGCAGCTTGCGCCGCAGCCCTTCGGTGTAGTTGGCCGTCAGAAGCTGCGGCAGCAGATAGCCGACGTTTGCCAGCGCGGGCAGCAGGCCGATGATGATCTTGGAATCGGTCAGCCGGCTGATGAGCAGCGGCATGATCGTCGCGAGCGAGACGAGGTTCAGCGCGGCCGTGAACAGCCCCAGGTCGAGGACGTTGGCGATCAGGTTGCGCCGGTAGTGCCGTTCGACGAACTCGTGGTATGCGGTCTCATCGTAGGCCGCGGATGGGGCTGCGGTCGTCATGTCGGCTCATCCATCTGGAACACGACCTTGTACGCCTCGCGCGACCCGGCCAACAGCAGGTCGAACGCCTCCGCATAGCGCTCCAACGGCAGCCGATGCGTGATCATCGAGACGACATCCACCGCGCCGGTCTCGATGAGCCGGTGCGCCTCGCGCTCGTCGCGGTAGAAGGCGTTGGATGACGTGGTGATGCGCCGCTCCGAGCCGATGGCCTGCATGTCGAGCGGCGCGGACAGGGACTGCACGGCCAGGTTGACGTAAGTCCCCGCGGCGGCCAGCAGCGGCAGCGCCTCCTCGAACGTCGCCGCGCTGCCGACCGTGTCGAACACTGCGTGGCATTCGGCCTGTCCCGCGACGCGGCGCAGCGCGGCGGCCAGGCTCTCCTGCGTCGGGTCCACCGCGGCCAGGCCGGGATGCCGGCCGATGATCTGGCGGGCCAGCGGCGAGGGGTCGGACACCAGCACATGGGCCGCGCCCCGGGCCAGCGCGACTTGCGCGATGCTCAGGCCCGCGGGGCCGCCGCCGATGCAGAGCGCCGTGCCGCCCGCGGGCAGGTCGGCCCGGCCCACCGCGTGGACGCCGACGCCGAGGATGTCGCGCATCGCCTCCGCCTCGAAGGCGACGTGAGGGGCCATCGGGTGCAGCAGGTCGGCCCAGGCCAGGCAGTACTCCGCATAGCCGCCGGGGTAGAACGGCATATCGCGCCAGCCCTGGGCGTGGCCGATGTGCAGCGTCTCGCGGCACAGGTTCTCGTGCCCGCTGAGGCAGAGGGCGCAGCGGCCGCAGGTGCGGAACGCCTGCACGCCGACCCGCTGGCCCAGCAGGTGCTCGTAGCGCGCGCTGTTCACCTGGACGACCACGCCGGAGAGCTCATGGCCCAGGATCATGTCCGGCGGGTTGGGGATGTGGCGGCCCAGCGTGTGCAGGGCCCACGGGTTCTCGCCCGCATAATAGCGCAGGTCGCTGCCGCAGATGCCGCACGCGGCGACCTTCACGAGGACGTGGTGCTCCTCGGTCAGCCGCGGCAGCGGGATGTCGGTCAGTTCCAGACAGCGCGGGCGCCGCAGGATGATGGCTTTCATCGTGGCTCCTCATGGTATAATGCCGGCGACATCCGGCGCAATCGATATTTACGGAGAAGGTACATGACAGACACACCTCGTTGGGACCTTTCGAACGTCTATCCGGGCCTGGATGCGCCCGAATTTACGGCCGCGGTCGCGGACGTGGTCCGCCAACTCGACGAGCTCGAGGCGCTTTTTGCCGGCCGCGTGGCCGCGGCCGGCCCGGACGCGGGGAACGCGACCCTTGCCCCGCTCCTGGGCGAGGTCATCGAGCGCTTCAACGTGCTCTATGAGCTGGCGAGCACGGTGCGCTCGTACATCTATGCGTTCGTCTCGACCGACTCGCGCGACGCGCTGGCCCGCAAGCGCCTATCGGAGTTTGACACACTATCCGTCCGTCTGCAAAACCTGACCACGCGGCTGCAAGCCTGGATCGGGCAGCTCGGCCCGGCCCTGGAGGCGGCCATCGCGGCCGACCCGACCGCGGCCAGCCACGCGTTCATCCTGCGCGAGACCGCGGAGCAGAGCAAGTATCTGATGAGCGAGGCCGAGGAGTCGCTGGCCGCGGCCCTCAGTGTCAGCGGCAGCAGCGCGTGGAGCAAGCTGCAGGGCACCATCACGTCGCAGCTCTCGGTGGACTTCGAGCTGGACGGCGAGACGAAGCGCCTGCCGCTGCCCGCGCTCATCAACCTGCACTCGCACCCCGACGAGGATGTGCGCCGCCGCGCGCACGAGGCGGAGCTGGCCGCGCTGGCGTCGGTGCGCGAGCCGCTGGCCGCGTGC
>MWBF01000248.1 GCA_002068935.1 Chloroflexi bacterium ADurb.Bin325 | reverse complement strand
CCGGTTCGGCTCGACCCCGCCGCGGCGGATCGGCTGGGCGGTGACGTTCGTCGCGCTGGCCGTCTGGCTAGGCGGGACGGGTCTTGTGAGCCACAGAGGACACCGAGCGCGCAGAGAGCGAGACGGGGAACAGCTTCAGGTATTTGATGAATTCTCTGTTCCCTCGGTGTCCTCTGTGGCTCACCGTATCCCGGCGCCGCTCGCGCTGCTGGCCCTCGTCGGCATCTACGTGGCTTTGGCCGTCGCGGCGCGATTCGCGCAGCCCGCGGACTTCACGCCCGCGGCGGCCAGCGCAAACTTCGAGAACCAGGCGCAGTTGGTAGGCTTCCATGCGCCGGAGGAGACGCTGCGCCCCGGCCGGGGGGCCGCGGTGCTGCTGCACTGGCTGGCGCTGGACAACCCGGCCGTGGACTACAAGGTGTTCGTGCACCTGATCGACGCGGACGGCCGTCTGTGGGCGCAGCACGACGGCGAGCCGGGCTTCTTCTTCTCCCCGATGACGCGCTGGCAGGCGGGGGAGGTGGCGGACGACACCCACATCCTCGAATGGCAGGGGGAGCCGCCGCCGGGCCGCTACCAGTTGTGGGCCGGGCTGTACGACCCCGCGACGGGCGAGCGGCTGGCGGTCCTCGGCCCGGACGGACAGCCCGCGGCCGACCAGGTATTGCTGATGGAGTTCACCATCCCATGAAGCGGGCTCGCGCGTTCCTGCTGGCGCTCCTGCCGCTGCCGGCGCTCCTGCCGCTGCTGCGCGGCGGGTTCTTTGCGTCGGACGACGGGCTGTTCCACGTCTACCGCGCCGCGGCGCTGGCGGATGCATGGCGGCAGGGCGTGCTGCACCCGCGGCTCTTCCCCGACTTCGGCTTCGGCTACGGGCAGGCCGTCCTCGACTTCTATGCGCCGCTGGCCTACTGGCCGCCCGCGCTCCTGTCGTTGTTGGGGGTTTCGCCGTCCGTCGCGGTGGAGGCCGCCTTTGCGCTGGGGTTCGTCCTGGCGGCCCTCGCGGCCTACGGCTTCGCCCGCTCCCTGTGGGGGCCGTGGGGCGGGCTGCTCGCGGCGGTCGCCTACACCTACTTCCCGTATCACCTGGCCGATGTCTACGTGCGCGGCGCGCTGCCCGAACACCTGGCCTTCATCTGGCCGCCGCTCCTCCTGTGGGGCGTCACCGACATCTTCCGCGACGAGAGGCCCCTGCCGCCGCTGTTGTGGGCCGCGCTGGCCTGGGCCGGCCTGGTCTACACGCACAACCTGACCGCGCTGCTGATGCTGCCGGTCGCCGTCCTGTACGCCGCGCTGCTGGCCGCGTGGACGCGGCGGCCGCGCCGCCTGCTGCACGCCGCGGCCGCGCTCGCGCTGGGCCTGGGCTTGAGCGCTCCGCTCTGGCTGCCCTATTTCGCGGAGAGCCGGTACGTCGGGCTGGCGCTCGGCCCGTCGGACGGCTACAGGGCGCACCTGGCCCCGCTGGGCCAGCTCGTCCAGGCCGCGCTCTTCTACCGCTATCGCGAGCGGTCGCCGGCCGGCGCGGCGGACGCGCTGCGCGCGGATCATCCGCTGAGCTGGGCCGTGCTTGCGCTCGTCCTGCTCGCGCTCGGCCTGTGGCTGCGGCGCGGGCGGGGCCAGCCCGGCCGGCCCGTCGTCGGCTTCGGGCTGCTGCTCGTCTTCGCGGCCGCGCTGATGACCAGCGCGGCCAGCCTGCCGGTCTGGGCGCCGCTGACGCCCGTGCTGGGCAGCCTCCAGTACCCGTGGCGTTTCATGCTGCTCGTCGCGGTGGGTCTGATCCCGCCCGCCGCCGCGCTGCCGGGGCTGCTGGCTGGCGGACGGGCGGGAGCTTACGCAAAGGCGCAAAGCCAACACTCCTTTGCGTTCTTTGCGCCTTTGCGTGAGTTTAGCGTGTGGCCATTGGTCTTGTTGGCCCTGATATTGCTGATCCAGCCGCTGCCGCATCTGTCGCTCGAACCCCTGCCGTTTGCCGCGGCGGACGCCGCGACGCCCGACCGCATGTGGCAAGAAGATGCGGCCGCGGGACAGGTCGGCGCGACCTGGACGGGCGAGTTTCTGCCGCTGACCGTGACGGAACAGCGATGGGCGCTGGGACGGCCGCGCGCGGACGCGACCGACACGGCTGCGCCCGTCCCGCGGCCCACGGTGACGGTCGAGCGGGCCGGCTACGACAGCCTGACGCTGGCGATCGCGGCGGAGCAGCCGACGACGCTCCGCCTGCACCAGTTCTACCTGCCCATGTGGCGGGCGTGGCTCGACGGCAGGGAGACGCCGACCTATCCGACCGGCGAGCTGGGGCTGGTCAGCGCGGATGTCCCCGCGGGCAGCCAGCGCGCGACCTTCCGCTTCGGCCCGTCACACTTTTGGACGATCGGCGATGTGTTCGCCATGTTATCCGCCATGGCATGGGCAGCCCTGGCCTGGCCGCGGCCCGCGCCGCCGCGCCGCCGCCGCGCCGCGGCCGTCCTGCTGCTGGCCGCGCTCGCGCTGGCGCTGAACGGCGCGGGCGTGGGCCGGCGAAGCTGGACACCGCAGCCCGCGCAGACTGCCGTGGGAGACGTGGCCCTGCTGGTCGGTTACGACGCCGCGCCCGCGCGGGGCGCGCTCGATGTGACGCTCTACTGGTATGCGCTGCGCGAGGTCGCCGCGGACTACAAGGTCTTCGCCCACGTCCTGGCCGCGGACGGAAGCCCCGATGCCGGGGCCGTCATCGGCCAGCACGACGGCGACCCGGTGGGCGGCTTTACGCCGACGACGCGCTGGCGGGCCGGCGAGATCATCGTGGATCGCCACCGCGTGCCGCTGCCGCCCGCGCTGTCCGGCGAGGTGGGCCTGCGCGCGGGGATGTATCGGCCGGAGCCGCTGCAGAACCTCCCGCTCGACCCGCCGACCGCGGACGGCCGGATCGACCTGGGAACCGTCAGGGTGCAGCAGTAGGTCCGCGTCAGCGGGCGCGGGGGCGCATCCTTCGACTGGCCTTGCGCGGTCGGCGGCGTTGGGCCGTTCATTCGCTCAAGATGCCCGGACAAGGGGCACGGTCAGAGACCGGCCCCAGCACTTTTCTACCGCTCTGGCCGGTCTCTGACCGAGCCAGAGGGTAAGAACGCCGGGCGCATCCTTCGACTGGCCTTGCGCGGTCGGCGGCGTTGGGCCGCCCACCCGCTCAGGATGCTTCGGCTGGCCCGGCGGCCGATAGGGCGCTGAAAGCGCCCACTACGAACCTACGGGTTTGGTTTGTAGGTTTGTAGTAGGCGCTTCAGCGCCCGCGCCGCCATATGATATAATGGGCTTCTTATGATCGCTGACCCTCCGCAGACGACGCTCGACCGGATCGAGGCCGTGTTGTACAGCGCGAATCCGCGCACGGCCTATCTCGCGCGCGGCGCGCTGTTTGCGCTGGCCGCGCTGACCGCCGCGCTGGCCGTCGCGCTCCTGGGCCCGCTGTACGCGGTCGCGGGGTTCGCCGTGTTGATCGGCGGGCTCCTCGTCCTGCGCGATATCCGCTGGGGCCTGCTGGCGCTGTTCGGCGTCATCGGGCTGCTGCCGTTTGCGGCCCTGCCCTTCAAGATCGGCTTCCGGCCCACTTTCCTCGATGTGGCGCTGCTGGCCGTCTATTTCGTGTGGGTGTTGCGCGTGGTCACGCGGCGCGACCGCGAGCTTGTCGGCACCGCGCTCGGCCCGCTGATCTTCCTGTTCCTGTCGCTGGCGATCTTCTCTTTCGCCAACGGCCTGCGCTACAGCCGGCCCAGCGCGACCATCATCCGCAACTTCGCCGAGCTGATCCTGGCGATCGCCTTCTTTTTCGTCCTGGTCAACACGCTGCGACGCCGCGCCGACGTGGACTTCATGGCGCGCCTCGTCATGTTGGCCGGGGTCGCGGGCGCGGCCATCGCGATCGTCCTCTACGTCATCCCCGTGGCCTGGACCATCCGCATCCTGGATGCGCTCGGCCGCTTCAACTATCCGGGCGGCGCGGGCGCGCTGCGCTATATCGAGGACAGCGCGGAGAACCCCATGCGCGCCATCGGCACGATGGTCGACCCGAACGTGCTCGGCGGATTCCTGATCTTCATCACCGCGTTCACGCTGCTCCAACTGGTCAGCGCGCGGCCGCTGTTCCGCCGGATATGGCTGGCCGCGTTTGCGGGGGCCGAGATGCTGGCCCTCTACCTGACCTACAGCCGCGGCTCGATGGCCGGCCTGTTCGTCGGGCTGGCCGTCATCGGGCTGCTGCGCTACCGCAAGCTTCTGCTGCTCGGGGCCGCGGCCGCGAGCCTGTTGATCTTCCTGCCCCAGACGCAGGCGTACATCGTCCACTTCATCGAAGGGGTCCAGCTCCAGGATCGCGCGACGCTGATGCGGCTGGGCGAATACAAGGACGCGCTTGCTCTGATCGCCCGCTACCCCTGGCTGGGGGTGGGCTTCGCCGGCTCGCCGGACGCCGACCTGTACGTGGGCGTGTCGAACGTCTATCTGCTGATGGCCGAGATCATGGGCGTGATCGGGCTGACGGTGTTTCTCCTGGTCCTGGCGGGCTATCTGCGCAGCCTGTGGGTGGCCTGGCGCAGGAACACCGATCCCGGGCTGGAGCCCCTCTTCCTCGGCCTCGGCGCGGCGATCATCGGCGGCATCGTCGGCGGCGTCTTCGACCATTACCTGTTCAATCTGGTCTATCCGCACATGGGCGTCCTGCTCTGGACCTATCTCGGCCTCGGCATGGCCGCCGCGCGGCTGGTCGAGCCGTCCGCCGCCAGTAGCGCCCCAACTGAAGTTGTACACTCCTGACCTATGTGGTATAGTTGACGCCATAGCACGATCCCTTTTCTGGCATAAGCCACCCCCAGGAGGTGAACATGGAATTCTCCAGCACCGATTTCAAGCGATGCACGCTGGTCCACCTTTCCGGCCGCGTCGACGGCAGCGTCGCCCCTGATTTGGGCGCGAAGCTGAACGAACTCACCGATGCCGGACATTACAAGCTGGTCCTCAATGTCAAAGACGTCACCTATATGTCCAGCGCCGCGCTGCGCGAGCTGATCAGCACGTGGAAGACCTGCCGGCGCTGGAACCGCGGGGACATGCGTCTGGCCGAGGTCAACCCCAACCTCAAGAAGGTGCTCGAGCTGACGGGGCTGAACACGCAGTTCGTCATCTTCGATACCGAGGCCCAGGCGGTCGGGAGCTTCTGAGCCCCTGCTAGGGCGCGAGGAGCTGGAGGTCGCATGCGCGGTCGGCTTCCAGCTTTTTTCGTTTGCGCATAAGGTGGGCCGGGCATATGGCTGTTTTTCAGCGCGCAATCTCCGTCCATGCGGCGGATGACCTGCCGAAGATCTTTGCCTTCGTGGAGCAGGCCTGCGAGGATGCGCAGGTCGCCCCGGATCTGCGCTTCGATCTTCAGCTTGCGGTCGAAGAGGCCTGCTGCAACGTCATCGAGCACGCCTATGGCGGGGCCGGCGGCGAGTTCACCGT
>MWBF01000247.1 GCA_002068935.1 Chloroflexi bacterium ADurb.Bin325 | reverse complement strand
GCGGCGGGCGTCCGCCGCAGGGTTGTTCCATGCTGACCGAACTGCGCATCCGTAATCTGGCGATCATCGACCGGCTCGTGCTGGCCTTCGGCCCCGGGTTCAATGTCCTGACGGGCGAGACCGGCGCGGGCAAGTCCATCATCATCGACGCTGTCAACTTGCTGCTGGGCGACCGCGCCTCGCAGGAGGTCGTGCGCGCGGGCGCTGAGCGCACCGAGGTCGAGGGGGAGTTCCAGCTTTCGCCCGCGGTCGCCGGACGGGTCGCGGCGCTGCTGGCCGAGCACGACCTGGAGGGCGACCAGCCGGACGCCGTGACCCTGGCGCGCGAGGTGCGGGCCAACGGCCGTTCCGTCGCGCGCATCAACGGCCGCAGCGTCACCACCGCGCTGCTGAGCGAGATTGCCGGCCTGCTGGTCGATGTCCACGGCCAGGGCGAGCACCTGTCGCTGCTGCGCGAGCGCGAGCACATCGGCCTGTTGGATCGCTATGCCGGGCTGGCCGACCAGGCCGCGCAGGTGGGCGAGCTGGTGCGCCGGGTGCGCGCGGTGCGCCGCGAGCTGGAAAGCCTGCGCCAGGACGAGCGCGAGCGGGCGCGGCGCATCGACCTGCTGACCTATCAGGTGGAGGAGGTGCGCTCCGCCAGGCTCAAGCCGGACGAGGAGGCCGAGCTGGATGCGGAGCGCCGGCGGCTCGCCAACGCGGAGCAGCTCGCCGGCCTGAGCAACGAGGCCGCGCTGGCGCTCTCCGGCGGCGACGACGAGCAGCCGGGCGCGCTCGACGCGGTCGGCGCGGCGGAGCAGGCCGTCAGCCGGCTCGCGCGCATCGACCCCGAGGCCGCCGCGCTGGGCGAGCAGTTGGGCGAGGCCGCCGCGCTGCTGGACGACCTGGCGCGCGAGCTGGCCCGCTACCGGGACGCCATCGAGTTCAACCCGCGGCGCTTGCAGCAGGTCGAGGAGCGGCTGAGCCTCATCCACAGCCTCCAGCGCAAGTACGGCGACACGATCGCGGATGTGCTGGCCTATGCGGAGCAGTCCGCCGCGGAGCTGGCGCGCATCAGCAACGCTGAGGAGCATATCGCCGGACTGGAGGCCGAGGAGGCGGATCTGCTGCGCCAGATCGGCCGTCGCGGCGCGGCGCTCTCCGCGGCGCGGCGCGCGGCCGGCGAGCGCATGGCGCGCGCCATCGAGGCGGAGCTGGCCGACTTGCAGATGACGCGGGCGCGCTTTGCCGTGGACGTGGCCTGGACGCCCGATGAGACGGCCGCGACCGTCGAGGAGCGCGGGGCCGCGGCCGCGGGCCAGCCGGCCGGCCGCTACGCCTTCGATGCGCACGGGCTGGACAGCGTCGCGTTCCTCGTGTCCGCGAACCCCGGCGAGCCGCTGCGCCCGCTGGCGCGCGTCGCGTCGGGCGGCGAGACCTCGCGGCTGATGCTGGCGCTCAAGACGGTGCTGGGCCGCGCGGACCAGACGCCCACGCTCATCTTCGACGAGATCGACCAGGGCATCGGCGGCCGCGTCGGCGCGACGGTCGGCCGCAAGCTGTGGGGGCTGACGGTCAGGAACGGCGAGGCGGTGGCACGGTCGGAGACCGGCCACGACGAGACCGCGGGTTCTGTACGTCACCAGGTCCTGTGCATCACGCACCTGCCGCAGCTCGCGGCCTACGGCGACGTGCATTTCCACGTCGTCAAACACGCCAGCCGCGACCGGACGCTCACCGAGGTGCATGCGCTGGAAGGCGAAACGCGGGTGGCCGAGCTGGCGCGCATGTTGGGCGCGGACACCGCGACCGGCCGCGCCAGCGTGGTCGAGATGATGGCCGAGGTGGAGCAGAACAAGGGCTGACGCCGGGATCCGGCCCCCCTGGCTCGGTAGGCTCAACGCAGTTGAGCGCGACCGGCCAGAGCAATATGCGGACAGGTTTTTTTAGCGAGTATCATTTCGAGCCTTAACCTGAAAGGAACCCCATGAGCACCACAACCATCCCTGCACACAGCGAGATCGACCCCCGCTTCACCTGGAACGAGCCCAGTGTCTTTGCGACGCCCGCGGACTGGGAGGCCGAATATCGCGATACCGCCGCCGCGCTGGGCGATCTGAAGCAGTACGCCGGCCGGCTGGCGGAAGGCCCCGCGGTGCTGGCCGCGGCGATGGCGGCCTTGCAGGCGGCCATTGCCCGCGTCTTCAAGCTGTACACCTACGCGGGGATGAGCTATGCGGTGGACACGACCGACCAGGAGGCCGCCAAGCGCAACGGCCGCGCCATGGGGCTGTTCGGCCAGGCGATGGCCGCCATCGCGTTCGTCGACCCCGAGCTGCTCGGCATCGGCGAGGCGCAGCTGCGCGCCTGGGTCGCCGTGGAGCCGGCGCTGGCCTACCTGGGCCAGTACGTGGACAACCTCTTCCGCCGCCAGGCGCACATCCGCTCCGCGGAGGTGGAGGAGCTGCTCGGCTTCCTGCGCGACCCGTTCGGCAACGCCGAATCGACGTTCAGCAAGCTGGCCGACGCCGACTTCCGCTTCCCTGACGCGATCGGCAGCGACGCCGCGCGCCACCCCGTCACCCAGGGCACGCTCGATGGCATCCTGGCGCAGCCCGACCGGGAGGCCCGGCGTACGGCGTGGGAGGGCTACTGCGACACCTACCTGGCCTACAAGAACACGCTGGCCTCGAACCTGCTGACCTCGGTCAAGAACAACGTCTTTATGATGCGCGCGCGGCGACACCCTTCGACGCTGGAGATGTCGCTGTTCGAGCACAACCTGCCCACGTCCGTCTTCCACAACCTGTTGGACGTCTTCCGCCGGAACCTGCCGACGTGGCACCGCTACTGGCAGGTGCGGCGCCGCGCGCTCGGCGTGGAGACGTTGCAGCCCTACGACATCTGGGCGCCGCTGACCGCGGAGCGGCCCACGATCCCGTATGCGCAGGCGGTGGAGCACATCACCGCGGGCCTTGCGCCGATGGGCGAGGAGTATGTCGCCGCGGTGCGCCGCGGCTGCGAGGAGGAACGCTGGGTCGACGTCTACCCCTGCCGGGGCAAGATGGGCGGCGCGTTCTCGGCCGGCGCGCCCGGCACCTTCCCGTTCATCATGATGAGCTACACCGATGACGTGTTCAGCATGAGCACGCTGGCGCATGAGCTGGGCCACTCGATGCACTCGCGGCTGACCTGGCAGAACCAGCCCGTGCTGTACAGCGATTACGGCATGATGGTGGCCGAGACCGCGTCGAACTTCCATCAGGCGATGGTGCGCGGCCACCTGCTCGAAACGGTGTCCGACCCGAACTTCCTCATCACGATCATCGAGGAAGCCATGTCGAACTTCCACCGCTACTTCTTCATCATGCCGACCCTGGCGCGCTTCGAGCTGGAGGTGCATCAGCGCGAGGAGCGCGGGGAGGGGATGAGCGCGGACGACATGATCGACCTGATGGCCGACCTGTTCAGCGAGGGCTACGGCGGCCACATGGCGGTGGATCGGCCGCGCGTCGGCATCACCTGGGCCACCTTCGTGCACCTGTATATGGACTATTACGTGTTCAACTATGCGACCGGCATCTCCGCGGCGAACGCGCTGGCGCGGCGCATCCGCTCCGGCGTGGCGGGTGCGTCGGAGGACTATCTGCGCTTCCTCCGCTCCGGCAGCTCGGTCTACCAGTTGGACGCGCTGAAGATCGCGGGCGTGGACATGACGACCCCCGCGCCGGTGGAGGCCGCTTTCGAGGTGTTGGCCGGCCTCGTGGATCGGCTGGACGGGCTGGTGGGCTAAAAGCCTATCCGAAAACCCGCTCCGGTCTCTGAGCCGCTCGTGCTCGTAGTGGGCGCTTTGGCGCCTGTCGGCGCACGGCGCGCTAAAGCGCCTGTTGCAAACGGAGGAGGCGTCGCCTTGATGGACGCAGCTACCCTATGACTGACAAATTGCCGCTCTATCTCCAAATCGGCGAGGCGATCCGCCAGCAGATACTGGACGGCGTGCTGCGGCCGGGCGACCTGCTGCCGCCCATCCGCGAGATGGCCGAGCAGTGGGGCTGCACGTCGGGCACGGTCCAGCAGGCCTACAAGACGCTGGCGCGACAGGGCCTCATCGTCAGCCGGCCGGGACAGGGCACGCGCGTCGGCGCGGCGCTGCCGCCCGTGCCGATGGATCGGTCGCCCGTGCGCCGGGCCGCGCTCGTCCATCAGGCCGAGGCCTTCCTGCTCGAGGCGCTCTCGGCCGGTTACACCCCCGGCGAGGCGGATGCGGCCTTTCGCGCCGCGCTGGATCGCTGGCGCGCTCTGGCCGTGAGGGCCGCGCCCTCCGCGGATCAGACCGTCCTGCGCTTTGCGGGCAGCCATGACCTCGCGGTCTCGCTCCTGGCGACGCGCTTCCCGCAGATCTGCGCGGGCTGTTCGTTGGAGGTGGTCTTCCCCGGCAGCCTGGGCGGGCTGATCGCGCTGGCCGAGGGCAAGGCGGATCTCGCCGGGTGTCACCTGTGGGATGCGGAATCCGACACCTACAACGTCCCGTTCGTCCGGCGGCTGCTGCCGGGCCAGCGGGTCGCGCTGGTGACGCTGGCGCATCGCCGGCTGGGGCTGATCGCGCCGCCGGGCAACCCGCTGGGGCTGGCGCGGGTGGAGGATCTGGCGCGCGAGGGGCTGCGCTTCATCAACCGGCAGCGCGGCGCGGGCACGCGCGTCTGGCTGGACGCGCAACTGCACAGCCGCGGCCTGTCGCCGGAGCAGATCGCGGGCTACGCCGACGAGGTGGCGACCCACTCCGAGGTCGCGCGCGCGGTGGCCGAGGGCCGCGCGGACGTGGGGATGGGCGTGGAGGCGGCCGCGCTGGCCTATGCGCTCGATTTCGTGCTGCTGGCGACCGAACGCTACGACCTGGTGCTGCCCGCCGAGGTGTTTGCGGCCGGGCCGGCCCGCGCGCTGGTCGACTGGCTGGCGTCAGCGGAGGGCCGCGCCGCGATTGCCGGCCTGGGCGGATACGAGACGGACGAGACCGGCCGGGTGATGTGGGTGGAGTGATCCGCCGACCGTAGCCGGCGCCGGGCATCCCGCACAGGGACGAGCGCGCCTGCTACGGTCGGGGAAAGCGGTCAACGCGCCGCGTTGACCGCGATATTGCGCAGCGCCTTCACCACGATGCCGCCCGGCCCGAAGGCCTGGAGCTCGTAGTTCGCCGCGCCGACCTCGGTCGGGCAGTCCTGCCTCGAACCCTGCACCGGCGCATAGTCCCACAGCGGGAACCCGTTGCGCACCAGCGCCACCCGGTTGACATCCCCGCGCACCTCCCACCACAGGTTCACGCACGCGCCCGCGCTCACCTCGGCCGCCGGACTGCTGCTGAAGTGGACGATGAAGGGCATGTTGCTGACCGGGTTGACGTTGATCTGGATGTGCTGCTCCCGGATCTGGTCATCCCGAAGCTGTACGCGCAGCGTATAGGTCGTGGTCGCGGCGGGGCATTCCTGCTTGCTCGCC
>MWBF01000246.1 GCA_002068935.1 Chloroflexi bacterium ADurb.Bin325 | reverse complement strand
ATCACGGCGATCAGCCCAAGGATGACAAAGGCCGAGGCGCGGCTTCTCGACTTCGGCAGCGGGGCGCGCGGCCCGGGCAGCCTGAGATTCGCGAAGAAGCGGCGCGCGAGAACCGCGACGCCGGGCCTGGCGGGTGCCGGCTCGTCGAGCCTGGCCAACGCTTCCCGGATTTCGGCGGCGACCGCATCGCTGTTGAGCGGACGTTTCTCGGGGTTGAGCTCGATCATCCGCATGATCAGCTTCCGCGTGGGCATCGACACGTGGCGCGCATGCTTCCCGAGCGGGACGGGGTTGTGCGACAGCCGCGCTTTGAGGACGTCCGACGGCGTCTCGCCCTCGTGGGTGAGCCGTCCGGACAGCAGGTGGTAAAGCGTGGCCCCGAGGCTGTAGATGTCGCTGCGGTGGGTGTCGGCCGCGCCCCGGAGCAGTTCCGGGGCGATGTAGTTCGGGGTCCCCACGAATTCGCCGCTGCTGTTGAGCCGCTTCATGCCGGACAGGCCGAAGTCGACCAGCTTGGCGTTGCCGTCCCGATCCAGCACGATGTTGCTCGGCTTGATGTCGCCGTGAACGAGTCCCTCGCGGTTGAGGGCCGACAGCCCGTCTGCCACGTCCAGCGCCATCCGCAGGGCGGCACGCTCGTCGATGAGACCCTCGCGCTCCAGCTTCTGCGCGAAATCCTGGCCGGTCACCAGCTCCATGACCAGATAGGGGTTGCCGTTCGAGAAGTTGAGCGCGTACACTTGGGCGACGCGGGGATGGTTGAGCTTGCCCGCGGCGCAGGCTTCGCGGCGAAGCCGCTCGCGGGACTCCGGGTCGTCGGCATGACAGCCGCGGACCAGCTTGACCGCCACGTCGCGCCCCAACGACTCGTCGGTCGCGCGGTATATGGCGCCCATTTCGCCTTCGCCGATGTGCTCGTACAGCAGGAATCCGCCAACCCGGCCCGGCACCATCAGCTTGCCGCCGCAGGACGGGCAGAGCAGGCTCGACAGCGGATCGGCATGGCTCAGCTGCACCGACGTGTTGCAGTGCGGGCATCTCTTCTCCGCCAAGCACTCGAAAAGGATGCCCGTCTTTTGGGCATCCTTCGGGTCCAGGGCGACAACGCGCCGCACCTGACGCAGCGAAACGGGATTGTTTTGTTCAATATCCACGGTGAATTTGAAGCAATATGAGTGCCATTTTCCGCTTTAGGTGCGGAGATGTCAAAGAATTGTTTGCCCTGCGGGGCGCCGGGCCGGGGGCGCATCCTTCCGCTGACTAACGGCAATCGGCAGAAGTCCACAAGAGGGAATCGATTAAGATTACGAGTACGCTTACGAAAGTAGCCATTCGGTCGTAATCGTACTCGTAATCCTCCTCCCGACTTATAGTTGTCGGTCAATGAAACGGATGCGCCCGGTCGACGGCGTCAGAACCGGGGCTGAAAACGCGAAAAGGGGTGTGGCTCAAGGCGTGCCGGCAGGATTTACGCTGCCCGGCGTGAAGAGGACAGCGAGCGCGAGCTCGCCGGAGGCGGGAGCGACGGTCTCGAAGCCGACCATCACCATGCCTTTGTTGGGAGAGTCCCACTCGTTGCGGGGCTTTGACAAGTCGGAAGCGAACCAGGCGGTGGCGGGATCGTGCAGCGGGCTGAGCCGGAGCTGCTTGCCCTCTGCACGGAGCACGAGATGGCCGGCGCGCCGGGCATCGGGCTTGGCCCGGGTCACCATGCCCCAGCGCACGCGCGCGCCGGGCCTGAGCCCTTTGAGCGTGTCCGTCAGGCGGTATTCGCCGGTGGCCAGCAGGGTTCCGGTGCGGAGCACCTGCGCGGCGTTGGTGTAGACAGGCGTCAGGTCGAGCACGGCTTCCGGCTCGGGGCCTTCTCGGAAAGAGACCACCTCGGCCCTGCCCTGGGCGAGCTGCAGTTGCCCGTCAATCACCAGCGTGTTGTGGCTGAGACTGCTCAGCCGGAAGACGCGCCAGCGGTCCGAGTCCTGCTTGGAATTCCACAGGCCCATGTTGCGGGATTCGATGCGGTGGTAGTTCTCGGCGCCGAGGTCATAGGCCCAGCGGACGCCGTCCGCGTCCAGCACGAACGAGCCGGCGTCCATGTGGCCGTGCGGGCCCGAGGGCGAGCCGGCCTTGAGCCCCACGAAGAGGGCCTTGCCCTTGTCCCACGAACTGCGCTGGACCGTGATCGGCACGGCGCCTTCGGACGACCACGCGAGCGGCGCCCGGGGGGCCGGCGCCCCGTCCGGCAGGGGCTGGAGCCAGAAGAGGGTGAACGCGAAAAGGCGGTTGCCCCCGCGGGTGGCGGACAGGGCCCCGCGCGCGGAACAGTGCGCGAGGAACGCGTCTTTCTCGAAATAGGCGAGGGTGTCGGGCCGGCTGAAACGCCGGGCGAACCACCACGAGGCGCAGTCGGTGTCGCGGCCCGCACTGCCGTCGGCATAGTTGAACGCCAGGCCGGAAGGGCCCGTGACGAGGCTGAGATACTGGCCTGTCTTGTCGAAGCCGGGCGCTTGGCTCAGGCCGAAGTCGGAGCCGAATACACTCTCCAGCAAGGCGATGAGAATCACGTTGTACGTCGTGCCGTAGGACCAGTAGCCGGGGCCCTCGGGATAACAGCCTTTCGGGGCGAACGCGCGCATCGGGCGGGGCAGATTGCTGACGGCGCGCCGCGTGATCTCGACCGCGAGAGCTTCCTGCTCTTCCAGCAGCGCGAGCGCCCCGGCCAGCATGCCGGCGTGGCAGACCTGGCCCCAGTTGTTGCCGGCGTTGACCCAGCCGGTCTGCTTCAGCGAGGCGCGGAGGCCCTTCTCGAGGATGGCGTCGGCCACGGCTCGGCGGGACGCCTCGTCGAGTTCGTTGTAGAGCCAGTCGTATCCGACGGCCAGCGCGAGGGTCATCTCCGCCACATCCAGGAAGTGCGAGGGGTTCCAGTCGGTGAAGCCTGCGGCGGCACGCATCTCCGCGGCGCAGCGCTCGAGGTATGCAGGCCTGCCGCTCAGGCGATAGGCCATGGCGAGCGTCGAGACGCGGTGGAGCGCGCGGCGCGACACGGCGAGCAGGCGGCGCCCTTCCATCTCTCGCGCGCAGGGCGGAAAGGCCAGCATCTGGTCGGCCTCGAACAGGACGCGGCCGGCCGCGAGTTTGCCGAACGCGCTGGCGGCGGCCTGCGCGCGCAAGGCGTCGAAGCCGGCGGCGTCGGCAAACAGGCGCGGATGCCTTTTGTCGGCCCTCCCGACGGCCGAAGCGACGGCCTCGTCCGTCGCCTTGCCGGGGGCGGGCGGCTCCTGTGCCGAAAGGCTCAGGACGGCGAGGGCCAGGCCGGCGAGGCCTTGGACGGCGTTCAGTCGCACGGAGTCTTTCCCTTCTTCTCCGCGGGGTGGTCGAAGGCCGCCACCTCGCAGGGCATGCGCCGCGTGAGCAGCCCCTGCGCGAAGCGGAAGCCGTAGACGAGGTGCGTGGCGATGACGCCGAGCCACGTGACGGCCCAGAACGAGGGGCTCGGCGAAGCGGCCGACACCAGCGTCAGCAGGCCGTACAGCGCGAGCGCCGCAAAGTATGCGAGGCGGAGCCACGGGTGCAGGCAGGCGAGCGCCGCGCCGACAACCAGCCCGGCCACGAAGAGCGAGGGGATCAGATAGCTCACGCGCAGCGAGGTGGCCGGAAACCGCTTGGCAAAGTGGCCGCGGTGCAGGGCGTAGCGCCCGATCTGACGCAGGTGCGGCCCGAAGAGCGGACGGCGGTGGTGGTATACTTGGACCCAGGGGTCGTACACGATCCGCTTTTTCTGGCCCAGCACGATGTCGGCGCAGAGGATGGTGTCCTCTCCGGGCCAGAAGTCGGTGCGGTAGCCATTGATGGCCTCGAGAAGGTCCGCGCGCACGAACAGGTTGCAGCTCGGGAAATCGTCGACCGCGGACCGCACGCGGTCGCCGATGTAGCGGTAGCGGAAGTTGCCGGACACGAGCAGGTTGGCGTAGACACGGCCTCCGGCCTGGCCCATGAACGGGTCGCCGGGCGGGGTGACGCCCGGCCCGCCGACGCCGCCCACGTCGGGCAGAGTGAAGTACTTCACGGCGTTTTCGAGCCAGCCGGGCACGGGGTAGGCGTCGTCGTCGATGAACGCGACGACCTCGCCGCGGGCCAGCCGGATGCCGCCGTTGCGCTTCTCGGCGGGCCGGGTCTTGCCGGTCGGCTGCACGTGCAGCGCGAAGGGATAGGCCCCCATCTCGCACGGGGCGTCGGGCAGGACGAGCACCTCGAAGTGGGGATAGGTCTGCTGCGCGAGGGCGTTCAGGCACTCCGTGAGGTAGGGGCTGGGGCCGGGGCAGGCGATCACCACGGAGATGAAGATCGGCTTGTCGGGGGCCGGCGCCACTTCGACGCTGCTGTAGTAGCGCAGGATCTTGAGGCGGTAAAAGATGGCGAGCGTGTCGTTCATCACCTGCTTCACGTTGTGCCACGAGAGGCAGCCGATCTTTTCGCCGAAGTGCATCTCGATGGGCGCTTCGGCCACGGTGAAGCCTTTGGCGTGCGCGATCGAAAGGATCTCGAGGTCGAAGGCGAAGGCCTTGACCAGCATGCGGTCGAAGGCCCAGCCGAGCGCCTCGCGCGTGAACAGCTTCATGCCCGACTGGGTGTCGGAGACCGGCAGGCCCACCAGCAGGCGGACCAGCGAGTAGTAGATGCTGTTGGCCAGGCGGCGGTGCCAGGGATAATCGATGACCGAGTCGGGGTGGCGTTTGGAGCCGATGACGATGGCGGCCCTTTTCTCCTCCATGACGTCGAAGAAGGTTGTGATCCGCGCTGGGGCGAGGTCGAGGTCGGCGTCGAGCAGCAGGATGTGCGACCCGCGCGAGGCGGCGAACCCGCATTTGAGGGCGTTGCCCTTGCCCGCGTTGACCTTCACGAAGACCGGGCGGACGTGCTCCGGGGCCTTCGCGGCCGCGCGCCGGATGGCCTCTGCGGTGCGGTCTCTGCTGCCGTCGTCGACGGGCAGGATTTCGAAGCGGATATGGCCTCGCAAGAGTTCGCAGACGGTCGCTATGTTGTGCTCGATGACCGACTCCAGCCCGTACGCGGGCATAATCACGCTGAGGCACCCGGAGGCGCCCAAGCAGGCCTGCGCGGACCGCCAAAGATTTTTCGCGTTTTCAGTGGCCATTATTCAGGAGTTAAGTAAAATACGGTTTTATTCTTTTTCGCCTGTTTCGGTGCGGACGGGTTGAGGCTCCGCTGCCCATGTCGAGAGCAGATGATATGCGAGCCCAGCGCGTAAACCAAACGAAAAATGAGCGAAAGTGTTTCCATCTCCAGGGGGTCAGTGCCCATGTTTCGTGCAGATTATGTTCTTGTGGTTGCTTGTCTCGCCGTCTGCGTGTCGGGGTGCGGCCGGCCCGGCGTGGCGAAGGACGAGCGCAACGAGCGGGGTTCGGCGCTGTACCGCAAGGCCTTTGCGGCGGAGCAGTCGGGCGACGTCAAAGAG
>MWBF01000245.1 GCA_002068935.1 Chloroflexi bacterium ADurb.Bin325 | reverse complement strand
CCTTGTCGGGCACCGCGTCCCACTTGTTGACGATCACCGCCACGCTCTTGTGGGCCTCGAGGATGAACCCGGCGACGTGCGCATCCTGCGCGGTGACGCCGTCCAGCGCGTCCACGACGAGCAACACCACGTCCGCGCGCTGCACCGCGTTCAGGGCGCGCATCACGCTGTACTTCTCGACGCCGACCTCGACCTTGCCGCGGCGACGGATGCCCGCGGTGTCGATCAACGTGATCTTCTGGCCCTGGAAGGTCAGGTCAGTGTCGATGGCGTCGCGCGTCGTGCCCGGGATCGCGCTGACGATGGCGCGCTCCTCCTGGATCAGCGCATTCAGCAGCGACGACTTGCCCACGTTGGGCCGGCCTACGATGGCAATGCGCACCGTGTCGGGCTCGACCACCTCCTCCGCGACCTGCGGGATCTGCGCCACGATTGCGTCCAGGAGGTCGCCGGTGCCGCTGCCGTGGTGCGCGGAGACGGGATAGGGATCGCCCAGGCTCAGCTCATAGAACTCCAGCGCGGCCTGGCGGCGCGCCTCGTTGTCCGCCTTGTTCACGGCCAACAGCACGGGCCGGCCCGATCGGCGCAGGATGTCCGCGATATCCTCGTCCGCGGAGGTCAGCCCGTCGCGCGCATCAGTGACGAGCACGACGACGTCGGCCTCCTCGATGGCAATCTCGGCCTGCTGGCGGATCTCGCGCGCAAACTCGCGCGAAGAGCCGCCCAGGGCTTCGGGCTGATCCCCCTTGCGGGCCGCCTTGTCGGTCAGCGCGACGTCGACGCCCCCCGTGTCGACCAGGATGAAGGAGCGGCCCGTCCACTCGGTCGTCTCGTAGAGCCGATCGCGGGTCGTGCCCGGCTCGTCCTGGACGATGGAGAGCCGCTGGCCCACCAGGCGATTGAAGAGCGTGGACTTTCCCACATTTGGCCGCCCCACCAGGGCGACTACCGGCATACGCATCTAATACCCGACCTCTCTTGCGCGCCTCGTCCCGCCCGGCCCGCGGGCCGGGCGGGACGAGGCAAGTCGAAAAATCCTACGGGCTTCGCGTCGCTTGCGGCGACGCGGCCTGGGGGGTCCCCTCCGGCGGCCCGGCCGGCGCCGGCCCGATGGTCACCTCCACCGTCTGGGGCGCAATCCCTTCCACGTGGATGTCGCTGGGAACCGGCACCAGCGGTTCGAGCACATGCACGCCGACCCCCAGCCCCGACAGATCCAGGATCACGGGCACCTCGTCGGGGCTTAAGTCGAGCAGCTTCGGCAGCGGCCCGGACAGAAACACGCTCACCGTATCGAGCGTCAGCGTGTAGGTCAGCCCCGGTCCCAGCCCCTGGATCGTCGGCTTCGTGCGGATGGTCTGCACGCCGGAGATCGGCACGATGCTCACCTGGACGTTCACGCTCTGCGTGCTCAGCGCCGAGACGCTCTCCGGCAATTTCAGCGGGACGCGCTCGACGATATCCTGGTTCGCGCCGCTGATATCCACCGGGACCGTGATATACCCGCTCAGCTCCGAGATGACCAGCGAGTCGCCCTGCACCGTCACCAACTGCGGATCCGCCGACACCGCGCTCACGGTGTAGCCGGTCTCCGGCGTGCCGACCGGCTCGACCAGGATCGCGATCTCGCGGTAGCCCGGGAGTTGCACGATCGGCACCTGCACCGTCACGTCGCGCGGGGCCACGTTGACGAAGCCCACCGTCTCGCCCAGCGCATTGCGGGGCGTCACCCGCAGGCTGCGCTCGATCGACGCCCGCGCCCCGCGCAGATACACATCGACGCCCGCGGACTCGACCTGATCCACCAGCGGCGCCGAGCCGCTGACGAGCACCTCGGTCGGCGTGATCACCGGCGTGTGCCAGGAGTAGCCGAACGCGGTCGCGTCCATGATATTAGCCTGGACCGCGATGAATTTCTGTTTCCGTTCCTCCAGGCGCACGCGAATCATGGGCGGGTCGACCGAGATGACCTGCACCTGCGGGTCGGACGACAGCACCTGGACTCGAACGTCGTACTCGCCCGCGGCCAGGCCGGACAGATCCACCCAGGCCGTAAAGGCCCGCGCCTGCAAGTTGTCCCAGCGCGCCTTCGGGGCCCGAATCTCGATGCGCACTTCGCTCAGGATGTCGCCGAAGACCGTCAGATTCTCCGCCAGGCCCGTCCGGTTGACCGCGATGGGCTGGTCGAACTCGCGCTGCGGATACTCCTCGCGCACCGCGACCACCCACACGAGGGTGGCCAGGATCAGGGATAAGCCGGCCGAGCCCAGGCGCGATAGCCACGTCTTCATGGTCAGATCCCGTTGCCAAACAAGCGGCGGGGCCGGTAGAAGGCCTGCAAGATCGTGCGCAGCCGCTGTCCATCGAGCCGGCGCGCGATGCGCCCGCTGCGGGTCAGCGAGATGATGCCGGTCTCCTCGGACACGATGATCACCAGGGCGTCGTTCTGCTCGGTGACGCCGACGGCGGCCCGGTGGCGCGTGCCCAGCGAGCCGTCCCCCAGATCGCGCTGCGTCAGGGGCAGCACGCACGCGGCCGCCACGATCCGATCGCCGCGGATGATGACCGCGCCGTCATGCAGCGGCGTGCCGGGGAAGAAGATCGTCAACAACAGGCGCGCCGAGATGCCGGCGTCGACGCGCTCCCCCGACTCGATATACTCCTCCAGCCCGGTGTCGCCCTCCAGCACCAGCAGCGCGCCCGTTCGCTCGCGGGCCAGCGTCTCCACCGCCAGGACGATCTCGTGGATGGCCCGCTGCGTCGCCGTCTCCCGGCCGCCCCGCCCGACGATGGCCGGCGCGGTCCGGCCCAGATGTTCCAGGGCGCGGCGCAGCTCCGGCTGGAAGATGACGGGGATCGCCACCAGGATGATCGGCAGCGTATTGCGCATGACCCAGCCGAACGCGGTAAAGCGGCTGGCTGCGAGGACGAAGACTAGCGCAACCACCAGGATGCCGCGCAGCAGCGCCACCGCCTGGGTGCCCTGAAAGAGACGAAACAGCCCATAAAAGATGAGCGCCACCAGAAGGATGTCGACCAGGCTCACCCAGGTAAACTGGGGGATGACCGTGCTGCTGACCTCCGTCACGATGCGCTCGACCAGGCCTACCAGCTGTTCCAGCACTCCTTACCTCTGTATCCCCCGCACGCGACCTTGTTCAACGAACAGCAAAGGCGGCGACAAACGAGGCCGCCCACCACCAGGGCGTCACGCCGGCCCAGATATCAGGCCGCGCGCGCGCCAGCCAGAACGAGGGCGCGGCCAGCAGCGCCGCCACACAGGCGACCGCCCAGGGCGACCGGAGGCCGATCAGGACGATCAGGACGACGAGCTGGCCGAGCCAGGCCAGCGCCGGGGTCGCGGCCTGTCGCGGCTGAGCGCCCCCGCGGCCGCGATACATGCCCCATTGCAGCACGGTAAAGGCCGCGGCCAGCAGCAGGCCGGGCCGCGCCGCGGCCCAGAGCGCCCCCTCCGTGTCCAGCAGCGCGCCCGCGGCCAGCGACATGCCGAGCAGCCACGGCCACCCCACGTCCAACAGGGCGTGGGCCAGCGCGGGAAGCTCGCCGCGCCGCGCCGTCGCCGCGGCCGTCCAGATGGTCGCCAGCGCGATCAGCGTGAGCGCGACCGCGGGCCACCCCAGCAGCATGCTGAGGATCAACGCCAGCCCGCCGACCAGCAGCACCCCCTGCCACGCGCCCGTCAGGCCCCGCACGGCCCGGGCCGGCGCGGCCTGCTCGCCGATCGTCACCAGATCGAGCGGATGCACCGGCGTCAGCGCGGCCAGCCACCGGGCCAGCGGCGCATCGGGCTGAGCATAGGGAAGGATCCCGGCCGCGGGCGCAGCCGCCGCGGCGGATGTCGCCAGGGAGGCGTCGAGGGGGACGATGGGGATCACCTGTCGGATGGCGCCCCAGACCAGATCGGCCAGAACCGCCGCGGTCAGCACGCGCAACAGCCCCGCGGCATCCAGTTCCAGCGCGCCGACAGCGACCGCGCCGGCGACTACCGACCAGCCCGGCCCCAGGCGAAACACCGCGCGGCTGACCACCAGCCGCATATGCACCAGTGGGCCGCTCTCAAAGATTTCCCTTTCGGACACATTGCTATTGTAACCCGCCCTGGAAGGCTGGTCAAGTGTGGATTGCCATAAGGCTGCGCCGCCCGAACCGGGTCACGACCACCGCGCCGAGCCCCGCAGAGACGCCCGCCAGCCTGACGAGGATGCCGACGCCGAACGGCAGCCGGGCCAGGAGCGTCAGGAGGAAGACGCCGATCAGCGCCTCCACGATCGCGGACGGCGCGACGATCCGCGCCAGGCCGAAAAGCCGCTGGCCCAGCCAGATGCCCGCGGCGGACCAGCCGAACAACATGGCCGCGAACAACGCCAGCCACACCAGCAGCCCCAGGCCGCAGGCGATCAGCAGCAGGCTGCCGGCCAGCAAGCCCAGCAACAGCGTCAGGAAGCCGACCCCCACGCTGTAGAGGGGCCGGCCCGCGATGAGCGTAGCGACCACGCCGACCTGCTTCGGCAGGAACACGACCAGGGCTGCGGCGAGCAGCGCCATGATCAGCGCCAGGGCCAGGGTCCCCACCTGCCAGCGGACAAGGGGCAGCAGCAGCGACTTCGCGGCATCGAGGCTGCGGGGCGCTTTCACGTGCGGCGGAAACCCCTCCGGCAGGAGCAGCGACCAGGGCGTCTGCGCCAGCGGGCCGTCCGGGCTGACAAAGACCTGGCCCCGCACGGCCGCCCTGGGAGACCGGGCCAGCGCGCCGCCGAAGACCGTCAGATCGTTCTCGATGGTCGCGGAGTCGGCCAGCGTGACCGAGCCGCCGAAGATGACGAGGCTCCCGGCCACCGCCCCCGCGACGTGCAGCTCCCCGCCGAATATGACCACATCCTGCTCGACACGGCTGCCTCGGGCCAGCGTGGCGCTGCCGCCCAGGATCGTCAGGTGCCCGCGCAGCACCTCGCCGTCTGCGAGAGCATACTCTCCGCCCAAAACCAGCTTATCGTCTGACGGCGCCTGGGCCAGCGCGGCAGGCGGCCAGGCGAGGATGGCGCAGGCGAGGATGATGAACGCGGCCAACGCGCGGCGCACCGGGCTGCGCCGCCGGACGCCGCTCTTGCTCGCGCCGCTTGCCGGCTCGAATCTACTCATGGCGCGCCGCGACGTGCAAAAACCGGCCGCCCTGCGGGATCAGCCACAGCCATACCATCGCCAGGCCGCAGGTCAGGCAGGCCAGGCCGCCCATGACGGCGGCCAGTGTGGGCATGCCGATGGAGTCCACCACGGCCGCGACGCCGCGCAGTAGGCCGTTGAATGCGGTGAGGATCTGCGTCGCAAACGAGGCCAGCGCGCCGGTCTGATGTAGATGGATCACCAGCCAGACGAACATGCCCACGGCCGCCAGCAGGCCGAGCAACACCAGGGCCAGCCAGCCCAGCGCCAGCCCGGAGCTTAGCCAGCGCGCGCGGCGCTGCTCGTGTTCGCCCAGTCGCGCCGCGACCCGCCGCGCCAGGCCGGCGGGC
>MWBF01000244.1 GCA_002068935.1 Chloroflexi bacterium ADurb.Bin325 | reverse complement strand
GCCGCCCAGCGCCGCGGTGAGCATGCCGAGCCAGAACAGCCAGCGCGCGCTGTCCACCGAGGCGCTCAGCCAGGGATACGTCACCAGGAAGCGCTGGAGCAGGAACAGGGTGACGGTCTGGCCGCCGATCCACAGGAAGGCGGCCACGACGAGCGGCGACTGGCCGGCCACCGCGGGCAGGGCCACATGGAGCGGGACGGGCTGCAACAGGAGCACGAAGCCCGCGATCAGCAGCCAGCTCGCGATGCGGTAGGGCGTGGGGTCGTCGGGGTTGAGTGGGGCCTGATCCATGTACCAGGCCGCGACGATAAAGAGCGGCACGGCCAACGTCGGGAACATCAACTGACGCCAGGCGCCCCGCGTCTCGCCGACGCGGCCCGCCTGGATCAGGAACACGGCCAGGATGGCCGCCAGCACCACCGCGGCGGGCGCAAAGGTCAGCGGCTGGAGCATGGCGATGGCGCCCCACAGGCCGAGCAGGGCCAGCCCGAAGGGGTAGAACGTCCGGCCCTGATAGGTGCGCCAGGCCAGCACGAAGGTCACTGCGCCGGCGAACAGGAGGAACGCCAGCAGCGCGCGCACGGAGGGCGTGATCTGGAGCGAGAGCTCGCCCAGGAACACTTCCTGGCCGAGCCGGACCGCGCGGCCCATCACCCTGACCGGCGATGCGAGGGGGAAGCGCCACACGGCCACGCCGAGCGCGGCCGCGATGGCCGCGGCCAGCAGCGACGCCACCGGCTCCAGCCGGCGCAGCAGATAGACGATGGCCGCGCCGACGAACAGCACGCCCAGCACCAGCCAGGGGCCCGGGATCACGCTTGCTCTCCGCGCGGGCCGGCGGGGGGCGGCTCCGGCTGGAAGGCCGTCAGGCCGCGCGCCAGCACCAGATAGGCGATCGCCAGCCCCAACAGGAGCTGGCCGCCCTGCATGATCCCCACGAGCACGCGCTGGCGCGTCAGCGTAAACAGGAAGAGCTGGCTGCCGCCCAACACGATCAGCAGGCTCAGCCCCGCGTGCAGGGGCTCCTCGTGCAGCGCCAGGCCCAGCAGTCCGATCAGCACGAGCCACAGGAACGCGTCGCGCAGCACCGGCTCGATGAGCGGGAGCTGGATGTTATCGCGCGCCACGATGAAGATGCCGCCGATGAGCGCCACGGCCAGCAGCCGGAAGCTGGTGAGCGAGGCCATCTGCGGCCAGCGCAGCTCGGCTGAGCGATAACGGCCGCGGCTCTCCCGCAACTGGCCGGCGGAGAGATAGAGCATCACCGCGACCAGGCCGCCGATGATGGCCTGTTGCAGCGCCCATTCGGCGGGGATGACCTGCGAGAGCAGGAACGCCAGCACCACCGACACGAGCGCATAGCCGTACAGGACGGCGCGCCAGTCGCGCGCCACGACCACGACGGCCGCGGCCGCGCCGACCACGTAGACGGACGGCAGCCCGATCAGGATGCTCAGTTGGCGGAACAGATCGTCGAGAGACATTATCCCCTTACCAGCACCCACAGGATCAGCGAGGCGAGCGCCAGCCAGCCCAGATAGCCCTCCCCTTCGCCGAGGACGGCGAAGTAGCGCAGCGCGTTGCCCACGACGGCCAGCCCCGCGACGATGCTCTGGTACAGCCAGTCCAGGCTGGCGATCCCGCCGATCGCGCTCTGCCAGCCGCGCATCTGGCCGAAGATGCGCTGGCGAAACAGCCCCAACGCTGCGCCCAGCACGCCGGAGAGCGCCAGCCCGGCCCAGACCGAGCGGCGAGCGCCGACAATGATGCCGCCGAGCGTGCGCAGCGCCTCGTCGCCCGGCAGCGCCACGAAGCCGACGATCAGCCGCGGGGCGAGGCCCCAGGCCAACAGCGACACGGCCAGCAGCCCGAAGGTCAGCAGCAGTTGTATGACGATGATGTTCGGCCGCGGCTGCGCCGGCCGCGCCGGCGCAGCCGCCGCGGTCTGCCAGAGCGCGGCCACGAACAACACCTCGGCCAGCAGCATGAGGACGAACAACGGCACGGCCAGCGCCATGCCGGTCGGGAAGACCAGCCCGGTCCGGGCCAGGAAGCCGGGCGCGCCGGGGAAGCCCCAGACCAGGAACGCCGCGGCCCAGACGAACGCGCGGCGGCCCGTGTCCTGCGCCAGCGCCTGCGCGACCAGCAGCAGCGCGCCGCCCAGCGCGAAGGCCAGCAGCGCCCAGATCAGCGCCTGCGGGCCGGATAATCCGGCGACGTAGGCGGCCATGACGACCAGCCCGCTGCGGTTGAGCACGATCCAGCGCCAGCGCCACGTCTCGTCCTCGGTCGCCCAGGCGACCAGCGCGGTGCCCAGCAGCGCCAGCACGCCCAGGGCCGCCCATTCGGGCCGCCGCAGCCAGCCCGTCTCGCCCAGCCCGTAGACGCGCACCAGCAGCCACAGCCCCGCGGCCGGCGCGATGAGCGACAGCGCGATGCGCATCGGCCGCGACGTGCTGCCCGGCCCGGTGAGCCAGAAGTGCAGCGGGTAAGCGCCGGCGCGCACGAGGCCCAGCGTCCAGAGCAGCGTCAGCTCGCCACGGCTGAAGGCGTGGCCGGTGAGCGCGGCGCGCAGCCCGCTCTCGCCGAGAAAGAAGAGGAGCAGCAAGACCAGCATGGCGGACAGCGCCAACAGGCTCCAGGCGCGGCCGGCCGGTTCGGGGCTCAGGCCGGGGCGCAGGCGGATCGCCAGCGCGGCGTCCAACACGATCCAACTGCACGCGAGGGTCAGCACGTTGGCGGAGCAGACGAAGACCAGCGCGGCCGCCGCGAGCCAGAGCGTGCGCTCGACCTCGGTCCCCAACAGGTCGAGGCGGCGGCTGCGCGCGGCCGCGGGGCTGCGCGACTGGCCGGCCGGCCGGGGGTATTCATCGTCGAGCAGCAGCGCGGCCGCGGCCAGCAGCAGGATCAGCCCGGAGACGAGCCAGTTCCAGCCGTCCAGCCGCCATTCCAGGGTGCTGCCCGCGACGGTCAGCGGCTGCCATTGCCAGCCGGTCATGCCCTCCGCGCCGCTGCGCCGGAACCAGACCAGGACGGCCGCCGCGCTGACGACGCCGAGCAGCGCAAACGGCAGGCGCAGAGCATAGGGCCACGGCTGCCAGCGGGCGGGCTGGATCGCCTGCGCGCCGGCCCAGGTGGCGACTCCACGGCCGAGCCGTCGCATCAGCGCGAGCAGGACGCCGGCGATGGCCAGGACGAGCGCAGGGCCGAGCGGTTGCAGGAGGAGGGATTTCAGGATCATGTTCAGAAAATCGCCCCATTTTACCGCTTGCGCCGCGAATGACCAAATGGGACAGGAATTCCCGCTGCTTCGCCAAACGCCGCTGCGCCGGGGGCACGGTCAGAGACCGGCCCCAGCGTCGTATCATAGGTTCGTAGTGGGCGCTTCAGCGCCGTATCGGACGCGGGGCGCTCAAGCGCCTACTATAAATGCCGCTGCGCCGGGGGCACGGTCAGAGACCGGCCCCAGCGTCGTATCACAGGTTCGTAGTGGGCGCTTCAGCGCCGTATCGGACGCGGGGCGCTCAAGCGCCTACTATAAATGCCGCTGCGCCGGGGGCACGGTCAGAGACCGGCCCCAGCGTCGTATCACAGGTTCGTAGTGGGCGCTTCAGCGCCGTATCGGACGCGGGGCGCTCAAGCGCCTACTATAAATGCCGCTGCGCCGGGGGCACGGTCAGAGACCGGCCCCAGCGTCGTATCACAGGTTCGTAGTGGGCGCTTCAGCGCCGTATCGGGCGCGAGGCGCTCAAGCGCCTACTACAAACGGACGTGGGCGCGTGGCCCCCGTGCGGGCCGCGTTGGGATTCCGGCGGCCTTGGGCTCTGTCTGGCTTTGGCTTATAATGGCGGCGCTATGCCCGCCGGACGACAGACGCCGGCGGACGCGAGGAGTGTGCCATGCAACGGATTGTCGAGTGTGTGCCCAACTTCAGCGAGGGCCGGCGGCCCGAGGTGCTGGATGCGATCGCGGGGGCGGTGCGCAGCCACGCGGCCGTGCGGCTGCTGGACATCGAGCGCGATGCGGATCATAATCGCTCGGTGTTCACGCTGGTCGCGCCGCCGGAGGCGCTCGTGCCCGCGCTGTTCGACGCCATCAAGACCGCGGCCGGCCTGATCGACCTCAACCTGCACCGCGGCCAGCATCCGCGCATCGGCGCGACCGATGTCGTGCCCTTTGTGCCGGTACGCGGGGTCACGATGGAGGAGTGCATCGCCCTGGCGCGCGAGCTGGGCCGCCGCGTGGGCGAGGAATTGGGCATCCCCGTCTATCTCTACGAGCGGGCCGCGACGCGACCCGAACGCGTCAACCTGGCCGATGTGCGGCGGGGCGAGTACGAGGGGCTGAAGACAGAGATCGAGACCGATGCGGATCGCGCGCCCGACTTCGGGCCGGCCCGCCTGGGCCCCGCGGGCGCGACGGTCATCGGCGCGCGCGCGCCGCTGATCGCCTACAACGTCTACCTGAACACCTCGAATGTCGAGGTCGCAAAGGCCATCGCTAAAGCCATCCGCCATTCCAACGGCGGCCTGCGCTATGTCAAGGCCCTGGGACTGCTGGTCAACGGCAAGGCCCAGGTCAGCATGAACCTGACCGATTTCACCAGGACGCCGATCTACCGCGTCGTCGAGCTGGTGCGCACGGAGGCCGCGCGCTACGGCGTCACGGTCGAATCGAGCGAGCTGGTCGGCATGATCCCGCAGCAGGCGCTCATCGATGCCGCGGCCTGGTATCTCCAACTGCACAATCTGGAGCCGGGCATGATCCTGGAGAATCGGCTGGTCGAGTGAGCCGCGGTCAGTCCGCCGGCTCGTTTGCCTCGGCCAGGTGCATGATCAGGTCGGTGTGGCCGATGATGCCGACGAGGCGGCCCTCGTCCAGGACCGGGATCGGGTTGGCCTTCTGCTCGACCATGAGGGTGGCCACCTCCTCCAGGTCGGTATCCGGGCCGACCGATTCGACGGGCGTGGTCATGATGTCGCGCGCGGTCAGGCCGAGGATGCGGCGGACGATCTCGCGATACTCGCGCTGGCCGCCCAGCGGGATCTGTGCGCCGAGCAACGGCAGGTACATGGGCGAGTGGGGGCGAGCCTGGCGGGCCTCTGGCTCAAGCGCGAGGACCTCTGCCACACGGGCGCCCACAAGATCAACAACGCGCTCGGCCAGGTGCTCCTCGCGCGGCGCCTCGGCAAGCGTCGCGTCATCGCCGAGACGGGCGCCGGCCAGCACGGCGTCGCCACGGCTACCGCCTGCGCGGTCCTCGATCTGCCCTGCGAGGTCTTCATGGGGGAGGTGGACATCGCGCGGCAGGCCCCCAACGTCGCGCGCATGGAGCTGCTCGGCACCCGGGTGGTCCCGGTGACGTCCGGGTCGCGCACCCTGAAGGACGCGATCAACTAGGATACACTCCCGGGGTCATTCCCCGGGATTGAGAGACTGGGGGCGATTAGCTCAGTTGGTAGAGCGTCTCGTTTACACCGAGAATGTCGGCGGTTCGAGTCCGTCATCGCCCACCATCCTGCTTCGCGCTCCGCGC
>MWBF01000243.1 GCA_002068935.1 Chloroflexi bacterium ADurb.Bin325 | reverse complement strand
GGCGGCGACGCGCGTCGCCGGCCCCGCCTCCGGCAGGCCGAGCGCGCCATGCAGCGAATCCACCCGGATGTGCGCGGGCGTGACGATCTCGCCGCCGAGCTGCGCGATGGGCCGCGGATAGAGCGGGCCGTAGGGGTCGGTCGGCGGCTGCGTGCGCGCATAGCCGCCGATGTGGATGGCGCGCAGCAGTTGCGCCGTCGCCCAGCTCGCATCGTCGAAATCGGCCTGTTGCCAGCCCACCGGCAGCAGCCGCGCGTCCAACTGCTCGACCGGCACGCCGCCGCCGGCCAGATCCTGGCTGTCCGGCGCCTCGGCATCCCAGGCGTGGCATTTGGCCGCCTTCCAGGAATCGTCGCTGACCAGCCAGCCGGCCGGGCCGAGATCCGCCTCGAACACCAGCGCGCCGGTCTTGCCCAGCCCTGCGTTGGACATGGGCGGGATGTAGAAGGAGTTGGCCCGGCCGTAGTTCTTGACGTACACGGCGAGGGTGTTCTCGCCCGCGCGGAGATAGGGCGCGAGGTCGAGCAGGTCGTACATCGTGCGCCGGGGCTGGCTGCGCGCCGGCCCGCGCGCGACCTCCTGCCCGTTGACATAGAGCACGTAGCGCGAGTCCGCGGTCAGGCGCGCGGGCACGCGCGACGGCACGCTGGCCAGGCTGAACTGCTTGCGGAACAGCCCGTGCGACTCGCGGCGCGGCCCCGCTCTGTGGCCGCCGAACCCCATGGTCGGCTCGATCTTGTCCTCGGAGACCCAGATCCAATGGCCGCGCCAGCGGATGTCGGAAAAGTCCTGCGGTGTGACTGGTTGCATGTCGGCTCCTTGTGGGATGAGAGCAGGCCTTCAGCCTGCGGCTGAGAGACTGTCGATATAGGCGACAATCATATCTTCGAAGGATTGGAGCTGCTGTTGCAGCGGGATCGCCCGGTCGCTCCAGGTCAGCTCCCCGCGCAGGGCAAGCTTTTCGAGAAACCAGATGACCGTGCTGACGACCATCGGCAGACGGTCGCCGTGCGGATCCGCGCGCGTGGCCGCGAGCCGCTGCGCGCCGTCCCACGACATGGCGATGAGCTGATCCTTGGCCCAGCGGGTCAGCGCCGCGTCCGGCGGGTGATCCAGGAAGCGTCGGTCGAACATCCCCGCATAGCGGTAGGCGTCGCGCAGCGCATCGAAGTTGCGGATCATCGCCTGGACCAGCCTCCTCGTGTTCTCCAGCGCGGAGCCTTGCCCGGCCGGCTCCACCAGCGCGGCGATCCGATCCAGCATGCGCACCTGGATCTCGACGGCGATGACATCGCGGTTGGGGAAGTAGCGGTAGAGCGTCACCTTGGTGATGCCCGCCTCCGCGGCGATATCGACCATGCGGGTGTTTTCGATGCCGTTGCGCAGGAACAGCCTCTCGGCGGCGTCCAGGATATGGGCGCGCTGCTCATCCACCTGGTGGATGCCGTGCTGTCGGTTTGCTTCGGATTTGGAGGTCGGTTGGGCCATCGGGCGTCGCTCCGAATCGGGCCGTGCTGGATAAACGTATGTAACCATAAGTTACATGCATTGTCAAGTTCGGGGCGACGTCCGCGGCGGGGCGCTTCCGGCATTTTTGCCCTCTGGCTCGGTAGACTCAACACAGTTGAGCATGACCGGCCAGAGCGGGGGAGAAGTGCTGGGGCCGGTCTCTGACCGTGCCTCCTGGATGTGTTCAGGCCCCCACCCCGGCCCTCCCCCGTTGCGCAGGGGAGGGAGGCTTGCTTCCCTTCCCCCTGGCTCGGTAGGAGATCGGCTAGAGCCGTTCGTAGTGGGCGCTTTAGCGCCTTATCGGGGGCGGGGCGCTGAAGCGCCTACTACGAACGAGGCCCTGGCGTTTCAACTTCGCGTCTTGAGCTTGCCGTATCGCCCACAAAGTGTGGTATGATACGATTTATGCAACCGACCACATCTGTCTCAAACGCATCGGCCAGCCTGCCCGGCCCTGCGCGAACAGATTCGCCGCCCGACGGCTGGATGGCGCAGAGCCGCGACCTCCGGCTCGACCTCCTGCGCGGCTTCTGCGTGCTGGCGATGATCGTGAACCACATCTCCGGCGGCTCGCCCCTGTACCTGCTGACGGGCGGCGACCGCTTCTTCACCTCCGCCGCAGCCGGCTTCATCCTGATCTCCGGCCTGACCGCGGGCATGGTCTATCGCCGCCTGGTCGAGCGCGACGGCCTCGTCCCCGCGATGCTCAAGGCGTGGCGGCGGGCGTGGAACCTCTACCTGCTCACGGTGGGGCTGACCTTCCTCATCGCGCCGATCTCGGAGCTCTTTGCGCTGCCCTGGGCCAGCGGGCTGAACCTGTCGCGCAGCCTGAAGTTCGTATTGAGCGTGCTGACGCTGCACCAGACCTATACCCTGGTCAACATCCTGGTGCTCTATACGCTGCTCTTCGCGGCGCTGCCCGCCGTGCTGCTGCTCCTGGCGCAGGGCCACGCGCGGGCATTCCTCGCGGCGTCCTGGCTGCTGTGGCTGGTCTACCAGTTCTACCCTGATATCGCCACCGTCCCGTGGACCGTGGCCGGCGGCTATCTGTTTGCATTCGCAAGCTGGCAGGTGCTCTTCTTCACGCCGTTGGTGTTGACCTATCGGCAGGGACGCATCCCCGACCTCGGCCCGGCCAGGCTGCGCCGGCTGCACCTGCTGACCGGCCTCGCGGCCGCGGCCTTCATCGGGTATTATGCCTTCTTCAACCTGCCCGGGGAGTGGCTGCCGGGGCCGCTGCACGCGGCGCGGGCGGCCGGGGAGGGGCTCTATGCCTGGTCGTGGCGGGCGCTGTTCGAAAAGGCCCATGTCGGGCCGGGCCGGGTCGTCGCATCCGCAGCGATATACGGGTTCCTGTTCCTGAGCCTCACCCGCTGGTGGGACAGGCTGTCACGGCCGGCGCGGCCGCTGTTGCTGCCGCTGGGCCAGCATGCCCTGTACGCCTGGACGGCCCATATCGTCCTGATCATCGGCCTCGGCCTGAGCCTGAAGGCGCTGGGGTTGGACGAGAGCAACCCGTGGCTCAACACCGTGCTCCAGATTGCCGCGGTCGCGCTGATCGCATGGCTGACCCGCCGACAGTTCCTGGCCGTCACCCCGCGCACGCGGCCGTACTGGCTGGCCAGCCCGTTTGTGCTCGCCCTGTTGACCATCCTCGTGCTGCAACTGCCGCACTTCGCCGCCTTGCCGGACTGACAGCCGGCGAGCCGGCCATTTGGCCTTAAAGCTCCCCGGCGGCTGAAGTCACGGCTACCGTTACCAGGTCTGCCTGCGCAGACTGAGGCGCGAAAGTCCGCAGGGACCTGGTAAATGCAGCAGCGATTTCAACCGCCGGAACAGGCTTTAAAGCGAAGGGCGAGAGTCATCGACTCTCGCCCTTCGCAATCTCATGTCGTCGCGCGCCGGCGCGAACCCTGAAAACACTCCGCGAGGAGGACTCGAACCTCCAACCTTGCGGTTAACAGCCGCTTGCTCTGCCGATTGAGCTATCGCGGATCACTGACCGCTATTATACGGATAAGTCGCCCAGCGTCAAAAACGACGGGGCGCGCTATCAGCCGAGGTAGTCGCGCAGCTTGCGGCTGCGGATCGGGTGGCGCAGCTTGCGCAACGCCTTCGCCTCGATCTGGCGGATGCGCTCGCGCGTGACGCCGAACTCCTGGCCCACCTCCTCCAGCGTGCGCGCCGTGCCGTCCTTCAGCCCGAAGCGCATCTCGAGCACCTTGCGCTCCCGCTCGCTCAGCCCGCTCAGGATCTCGCTCATCTGCTCCTTCAGCAGGTGGCGGCTGGCCTGATCCGCCGGCCCGGGCATGCTGTCGTCCTCGATGAAGTCGGCCAGCGAGCTGTTCTCCTCGGTGCCGACGGGCGTCTCCAGCGACATCGGCTCCTGCGAGATGCGCATCACCCGGCGCACCTTGGCGGCCGCAATCTGCAACCGCCG
Organism: Chloroflexi bacterium ADurb.Bin325; assembly: GCA_002068935.1. Classification (GTDB taxonomy): domain Bacteria; phylum Chloroflexota; class Anaerolineae; order CG2-30-64-16; family CG2-30-64-16; genus MWBF01. The sequence continues at coordinate 1,594 of MWBF01000243.1, read as the reverse complement.
CGCGAGCGCGGCGTCCAGCGGCTGGCCCTGCGCCTGCGCATCCTCGATGACCTGGCGATCCTCCGCCGTCAGATAGTCCATCTCGATGGCGATCTCCTCCGGCGTCGGGTCGCGGCCCAGCTCCTGCATCAGCCGCCGCTGCACCCGGATCTGCCGGTTGATGCTCTCCACCATGTGCACGGGGATGCGGATCGTGCGCGCCTGATCCGCGATGGCCCGGCTGATGGCCTGGCGGATCCACCAGGTAGCGTATGTGCTGAACTTGTAGCCCAGGGTCGGGTCGAACTTGTCCACCGCGCGCAGCAGGCCGATGTTGCCCTCCTGGATCAAATCCAGGAACGACATCCCGCGGCCCACGTAGCGCTTGGCGACGCTCACCACCAGCCGCAGGTTGGCCTGCGCCAGCCGCTGCTCCGCGGCGTGCCCGCGCTGACAGGCCAGCGTGAGCGCATCGCGCTCGGCCGCATCCAGATCCTCCGCCTGTAGCTTCTGCTCCGCCGCCTTGCCCTCGAGGATGGCCGTCGCCAGCATGACCTCCTCCTCGCCGGTCAGCAGCGCCGTGCGGCCGATCTCGTGCAGATACATGCGCACCGGGTCGCTCGTGACCGTCGGGTCGCCCCATTCCTCGATCACCTCGTCGAGCGGCCGGTGGGCCTCCCGCTCGACCTCCTGCTCCAGGCTCAGGTCGCGCTCGATGACCGGCGGAACGTCGTCGCCCGGCGTGTCGGTGAGCATCTGCGGCAGACCGTCGGGGCCGAGCGCCACGCGCACCTCGATCAGGTCTTCGTCGCCCTCGCCGGCCTCATCGACGATCCCGTCCTCGGTCGCAAGGCCGGCCTCGGGCCCCAGCCCGTCCTCGGCCAGCAGGTTGCGCGGCGGCTTGCGGCCGGCCGCACGCGAGCGCGTTCCCGCGTCCCGCGGCGTGCGCGCGGCCGCCTCGCGGCCCGTCAGATCCTGTTCGGCAGGGGCGGCGCGGCGTCTGCGCTCAGTAGCCATGTCTGTCCTTCCACTCCTCTTCCCTCTCCCTGTACCGCATCAGCTTCAGTTGGCAGCCGTGGGCTTGCGTTGGGCCAGCATGCCCGTCATCGACCGCGTGCTCAATAGCTTGTGGATATGCCCCTTCTGGGCCGTGTAGGCCGTCATCAGCTCGCCGAGCGTGCGGGCCTCGTCCGGCGAATCGCCCTCCTGGGTCTCCAGGAACAGAAAGCGCACCTGCTGGACCTGCTCCACCAGGTTGCGCTCGCGCAGGCGCAGCAGCGAATCGCCCAGATCCTTCAGCAGCTTCTCGTCCGTCAGCGAGGGGCGGTGCTGCACCTGCTCGACGATCTGTCGGCCGCGCTCTTCCAGCACTTCCGGCAGCCCCGCCAGCCGATCCCAGGCCGTCTGGTCGGCCGCGGCGGGCAGTTGGGCTTGCAGCTCGACCAGCAGCGCCCGGTTGTCTTCCCGGCTGAAGTCGTCCGGGCCGAGCGGCGGCAGCCGATGCGCGATCATGTCCGCATCCAGCGCGGCCAGCAGGTCGGGCCGCAGATAGAGCCAGCCCAGCAGGTACTCCTCCAGCCCGTGGCGCGACAGCGAGATGGCCTGCTGCGGCGGC
>MWBF01000242.1 GCA_002068935.1 Chloroflexi bacterium ADurb.Bin325 | reverse complement strand
CTGGCCGCCCGTCGGCAGCCTCCTTGCGCTCGACCGGCCGAACGTGATGCTCGTTGAGCTCAAGCCCGCGACGCTGGCCGCGCGGGACGAGACGCCCTCGCGCGTCATCCTGCGGCTGCAAGAGATCGCGGGCCATGCGACCACGGTCGAGGTGCAGGCCGCGTTGCCCGTCCGCCGCGCGTGGCTGACGACCCCGACCGAACAGCCGATCGCGGAGCTGCCCACAGGCCCGCTGCGCGTGCCGGTCGCCGCGCGTGCGCTGGTCACGCTGCTGTTGGAGATGTGAGGCGCGCCGAAGCGCCTGGTCAAATGTTTGTAGTAGGCGCTTTAGCGCCATTGCAAACGGTTCACGGCGAGGGGCGCTGAAGCGCCTACTACGAGCCAAATGTTTGTAGTAGGCGCTTTAGCGCCCGCCCAACCCACAGGACAGGACATCATGACCACCATTTCGCCCGTCGAAAACTACATCCGCGCGATCACCTTCAACTACCCGCACCACATCCCCTACGAGCCGGTCGTCCGCACCGCCGGCTGGGTGGGCGACATGCTGTGGGAGGGCGAGGAGGGCACGGATCACTGGGGCGTCACCTGGGAGTACGAGCTGGCGGAGTACCTGCCGATGGTCAAGGACTCGCCGATCAAGTCGCCCGACGACCTGGATCGCTATCGGCCGCCGGAGCCGGTATTCGCGCTACGGCCCGGCGCGGCGGAGCTCTTCAGCGCGGCGGAGCGCGATACCTATCTCGTCTGCGGGTTCCACCCCAACATCCTGTTCGAACGCGCCTGGTTCCTGATGGGCATGGATCGGCTGTTCGTCGCGCTGGTGGAGGATCGCCCGCGCATCCGTCGGCTGCTCCGCCAGATCATGGACTACCAGGTCGCGATCGCGCACGAGTGGGTCAAGCTGCCGGTCGACATGATGTTCGTGGGCGACGACTACGGCACGCAGCGCGCGCTGATGATGTCGCCCGACCTCTGGCGCGAGCTCATCAAGCCGGAGCTGGCCCGCGTGCTCGACGTCTACCGCGCCGCGGGCAAGTGGATCAAGTTCCACTCCTGCGGCCACATCACCGACATCCTGGACGACCTGATCGAGCTGGGCGTCAACATCATCAACCCCTGCCAGGCGCGCGCCAACGACCTGGGCGAGTGGGGCGCGCGCTTTGGCGGCCGCGTCACGTTCGACGGCGGCGTCGATACGCAGCACACCATGATGCTCGGCTCCGCGGACGAGATTCGTGCGGAGACGCGGCTGCGCATGCAGCAGCTCGGCCGCGACCCGCGCGGCGGCCTGCTGCTGTGGGCCGACCAGAACATGCCCTTCTCCGCGGAGAACCGACAGGTCCTGCTGGACTACATCGTCGCCAACGGCGTCTACCCGCTCTGCGCCGAGGATCCCCAGGCGCAGCCGCTGGCGGAAGCAAGCTGAGAGATTGTTTAGAAAGTTCCCCGGCGACTGAAGTCACGGCCACCATTGCCAAGTCTGCCTTCGCAGACTCAGGTGCGAAAGTCCGCAGGGGCTTGGCAAATGTGGCAGCGGTTTTAACCGTCCGGAACGGGCTTTCCAAACAGACCCGTCTATTCGAACAAAGCCGCTCCGGCCGGTTTCCGATCCCTCTGGCTCGGTCGGAGACCGGCCAGAGCAGTTCTCGAGCAAGCGCACGGCCCCACCCCCTCGGCTCCCCCTCTCCTGACGGGCGAGCCGAAGGCTTGCCCGTCAGGAGAGGGGGCTGGGGGGTGAGGCAAGCCAGAGCAAACTCCCGAACAGATACAAAGTGCGTTCCGGCGCGAGTTGGGGTAGAATGGGACGAATCTCGACGCGCAGCCTGGCGCGTCCAACCCCAACCGATAGAGGAGCGAAGATGCATCCCGAAGTTACACCGCAAGATTTCCCCGACGTGCGCTGGAACGGCCACTGGATCTGGGTCGCCGGGGAGCAGTTGCCCCGCCGAACCTTCATGCCGGAGCCGCAGACCGTGCGCCGCGAGGCCCGCGGCTTCTTCCGCAAGACGTTCCACCTCGACCGCGTGCCGGAACGCGTCCCTGCACGCATCACCGCGGACTCGCGCTACCTGCTGTTCGTCAACGGACAGGAGGTCTTCCGCGGCCCCATCCGCAGCCAGCCCCGCCGCCTGACCTACGACCTGTTCGATCTCGCGCCCTATCTGCGCGCGGGCGAGAACACGATCGCCGTCTTCGTCGTCTACTACGGCTCGCCCCGCTCCTTCTGGCAGCCCGCCATCGCGGCCGGCACGCTCGGCCAGGTCGGCATGATGGTGTTCGAGGCGGATCTCGGCCCCGCGCACGGCTGGCTCGTCAGCGACACAAGCTGGCGCACGCTCAAGAGCGATGCGTGGAGCGAGGACTGGAAGAAGGCGGAGGAGCTGCCGGTCATGTTCGGCGACGCCATCCCGACCGAGGTCGTGGATGCGCGGCGGCTGCCGTTCGGCTGGGAGCAGCCCGGCTTCGACGACAGCGCCTGGGGCGCTGCGCAACTGCTCCGCTCCGCGCATCCGGGCAGCGGCGACCGCACCACGCCGCCCTCCGACCCCTACGGCCCGCTCCACCCGCGGCCCATCGGCAAGCTGGGCGGCGACCTGCGCACGCCGGCCTCCGTCCAGGGGGAATATCTGGCCGCCGCGGTCGATCCGAACATCGGCGACCCGATGCTGCGCGTGCAGACGGCCATTCCGTTCGCCGTGGCCGTGCCCGCGGGCGGCAGCGCGCGCGTCACCTTCGACATGGGCGGCATCGTCATGGGCCAGGTGCAGTTCGAGGTGCATGCGCCGGCCGGGACGGTGTTCGATTTCGCCTACACCGAGGATCCCATCGAGCCGCCCCGGCGGGGCGGGTTCGGCGGCATGCACGCGGGCACGCGCTATGTGGCGCGCGGGGAGAACGACCGCTTCAAGCTGTACGATGCGCTCGGCTTCCGCTACGCCTACGTGCTGGTGCACGGCGCGGCCGGCCCCGTGACGCTCGACAGCTTTGCGGTGCAGGAGGATGTCTACCAGTGGCAGCCGGGCGCCGAGTTTGCATGCAGCGACGATGAGCTCAACCGCATCTTCCGAGCCGGCATCCGCACGGTGCAGCTCAACTCGCGCGACGCGTTCACCGACTGCCCGACGCGCGAACAGCAGGCCTGGGTGGGCGACAGCGTGGTGCATCAGATGGTGCACCTGGCCACAAACACCGACTGGCGGCTGGCCTGGCAATACCTCAACCTCAGCAACTCGCCCCGCTATGACGGCATCCTGCCGATGACGGTCGTCGGCGCGAGCGAGGCCTCCGGCGGCATCACCATCCCGGACTGGCCGCTCCACTGGGTGCACGGCGTCTACAACCTGTACCGCTTCCTGGGCGACGAGGACGCGGTCAAGGAGCTGATGCCGAGCGTCGAGCGCGTGCTGCGCTGGTTTGCGCCCTTCCAGACTTCGCAGGGCGTGCTCAAGGATATCATCGAGTGGGCGTTGGTGGACTGGTCCGCGGTGTCCAACAGCGACACCAGCGCCATCTACACCGCGCTCTGGGCGCGCGGGCTCAAGGAGTTTGCGGAGATCGCCGGCTGGCTGGAGGAGAAGGCCAGCCAGCGGTGGGCCGAACGGCTCTACGCAAAGGCGCGAGCCGGGTTCGAGGCGTTCTGGGACGAGGCCCGCGGCTCCTACGTCGATCACATCGTGGACGGCGAGGTCAGGCCCGAGATGAGCCAGATCGCGGGCGCGGCCGCGATCGTCTCCGGCCTCGCGCCGCAGGAACGCTGGTCGCGCATCATCGAGACCATCACCGACCCCGCCCGGCTGATCGTGCAGACGTGGACGTGGGGCGGCGACGCGGGCGGCACGGAGGGCGCGCCCTTCGGCTGGAGCTTCACCCCGCGCTGGGATGTCCACAACCAGATCATCATGGCCGAACCGTTCATGCAGTATCTCGTGCACGACGCCATCGCGCTGAGCGGCCACGCCGACCGCCTGCCCGACCTCTACCCGCGGTGGAGCCAGTTCCTGACGGGCGGCTACGACACCATCGGCGAGGACTGGCGGCACGGCACGCACGTGCACGGCTGGAGCTGCACGCCGACGAAGGATCTGGTCTTCTACACGCTCGGCGTGACGCCCGACGCGCCGGGCTATGCGGCCGCGCGCATCGCGCCGCGGCTGGGCCGGCTGGACTGGGCCAGGGGCAAGATCCCGACCCCGCACGGCCTGATCACGGTGGAGGCCACGCACGACAGCGTGACGGTGGATTCGCCCGTGCCGCTGATCGTGGATCTGCCGGGCCGCGACCCGATGGAGCTGCCACCGGGACAGCACAACGTCCGATAGGAGCGCCCGTCCCCGGCCCCTCTCCCGCGCCGCAAATGCGGGAGAGGGGCGAATGCGACGGCTCTAGCGACCTTAGAGCCTATCCGAAAATCCGCTGGGGCCGGTCTCTGACCGTGCCCCCGGCTCGGTCGGAGACCGGCCAGAGCGATTTTCGGACGGATTCTTAATCCTTAATAAGGAAGAACGATGAAGACCCGTTTCGAGATGACGGCGGACCGCCAGGCGCGTCTCCTACAGATCGCTCGCGAGACCCCCTGCACGAACGGCGTCAGGCCGGCGCGGTTCATGCGGCTGATGCAGACCAACAACGCGCTGGTCTCCGCCCTGCACCTGCACGGCCTGGACGAGCACGGCCTGGAGCGGCGCAACCCGATCATCGTGGCCTTCGGCGACAGCGTCACCGCGGGCCAGTTCGAGATCATGTTCGACCCCGCCGACCTTGCGGGCGTCATGGCGATGATCCGCGAGGGGCTGCCGCTCCAGATCGCGGATCTGGATGCGGTCTATCACGAGCAGTTCCGGATGTTGCTGGCCGAGAAGTACGGCCACACCGCGGTCAGTGTCATCAACGCGGGCATCGGCGGCGACAACATCCTCTCGATGCAGCGCCGGGTCTATCGCGACGTGATCCAGCACCGGCCCGACCTCGTTATCATCGCCGGCACGCTGAACTGGTCCGACCAGCTCGGCGCGCCGGCCGACTTCGGCGCGGCCCTGCGCCACATCGTGCAGGCGGTCAAGGCGAACACCGACGCGGACATCATCCTGCTGACGCCGAACCCCATGTCCGACCTGCTGCCCGACAACGACCTGGCCGCCCGCGTGCAGGTCGTGCGCGACGTGGCCGAGGCCGAGCAGGTCTCGCTGGTGGATGTCTACAAGCTGTGGGGGATCTTCACGACCGATCCGGTCGAGCTGCGCGAGTGTCTGGCGAACCACATCAACCACCCGACCGCGGTCGGCCATCAGGTGTACGCGCTCGCGCTGATGCAGTTGTTCGAATAGTTTTGTGGCAGGGGGTGGCCCCCTCACCCTGCCCTCTCCCCCGCTGAGGCGGGGGAGAGGGTTACGAATCAACAGCTCCTCCCTCCCCTGCGCAGCGGGGGAGGGCCGGAATCAGCCCCCATCCCTAGCCCCTTCCCCCGTCCCGACGGGGGAAGGGGAATGTCTCCCTCCCCTGCGCAGCGGGGGAGGGCCGGGGTGGGGGCCGGAGTTGACCCCC
>MWBF01000241.1 GCA_002068935.1 Chloroflexi bacterium ADurb.Bin325 | reverse complement strand
AGGATCGTCTCGAGCGGCTCCCGCTGGCGCTGCATGTACTCGCGCAAGGCCTGGTTCATCATCGCCTGGTAGCTCCCGCCGCCTGTCTTGTCAACCTGCTCGCGAAACCAGTCCAGGACATCTTCGTCGATCCGGATCGTGATGCGCGTCTTGCCCGACGGCAGCGGATCGAGCGCGCCGCGCCTTCCTTGGCCGCTAAAATCATAGTGCTCCGTCATCATTCACCTTCATAGTACCTGCGTTCCTGCCTGTCAGCTTTCCGCGCCGAGATGATCCGTATCCGGGTCTCGCGCCATGTAAATACGACGACGAGCACTATACCTGTATCGTCCATCCCGAGAGCGACGAACCGCTCCTCGAAAGGGAACGAATCCGCCTCGACATACAGGTTATCGTCGCCGAATATCTCCACGGCGCGAGCAAACCGGATGCCGTGTTTTTCGTAGTTGGCCGCGGCCTTTTCCGGGTCCCATTCGTATTCGGGCTCCGGGTTGTATGTACGATTGTACACTGCTTCCCTCGGTCTGGCAAACTACCGAACTCGGCCCGCCCGTTTAGCTGTTCGCCTCCACCAGCGCGACCACGTCCGGGAAGTCGATGCCCAGCTCGCGCAGCTTCGCCACGGTCGGGACGCCGTTGCTGTTCCAGCCGCGGCGCGCATACACCGCGTCGATCAGCCCCTCGTACTGCGCCTCGCGGTAGCTGCGCAGCGCGGCCATCTTCTCCCGTGTGCTCATCTCCGTCGGGTCGAGGCCCACCTTCGCGCGCAACTGCTTGTCGTAGCGCTCGGCGCGGCTCTCGTACTCCTCGACGGTGACCGGGCCGACGGAGCGGTAGGGGATCGCATCGTGGGCGCGGGTGCCCGCGCCCGGCACGCTCGCGCTCATCTTCAGATTGAACACGCGCTGGAAGTTGTAGACCCGCTCCGACATGGTGATCAGGTCTTCCTTGGTCACCTCCCGGCCGGTCGTGCCGGAGAAGAGCTCGACGTAGTTCGCCACGTGTTCGGGCACCTTGGCCGGCTCGTCGGTCAGCGCGTTGTCCGCCGGCTCGATATCGTTCCACGGCAGCTTGCACAGCCCGTTCAGCCCGAACCAGGTGCGCCACATCGGGAAGTAGTGCAGCGCCTCGGCCTTGTCCTCGAACGTGGGGATCTGGTTGTTCACCATGTCCATGAAGATCAGCCACGCCTCGTCGTGCTGCGCGCCCTTGTTGGTCATGCCGTAGCCGCCCTGCTGCGCCAGGCTCTCCTTCGTCATGTACTCGGAGTACTCCATCCCCTTGTTTTCCATGCCGATGTCCTGGACGAACGCGGGGTCGGCGTTGAAATGCTCGACGAAGTAGGCCTTCATCGCGCGCACGCCCATCCCCGCGATCAGGCCGAAGCCCTCCCCGCGCGCCATCTGGTGCAGCAGCTCGATGGCCGCCTCCGCGTTGCCGAAGCGCAGATCCAGGCCGCCCGTCCGCTCCAGGTCGAGGATGCCGGCCTCGTAACACTCCATGACGAACGCGGTCAGCGTGCCGAACGAGATGCTGTCGACGCCGTAGGTGTCGCAGTAGAAGTTCAGCTCGATGATATCGGGCGGGTCGAAGACGCCGATGTTGGAGCCGCATCCCGCGACCGTCTCATACTCCGGGCCGTCCACTGTGACGACGTGGCCGGCGTAAGGCCCCGTGCGGACGCGATAGCCGTCCACCCCCTTCGAGCAGGCCATCGTGCAGCCGTAGATGCAGGCGTCGGGGTGCGTCTGCGTGAAGAGGCCGTCCCATACCTTCGAGTCGATCCGCGGCGTGTCGGGATGCGAGCCGAACTTGAAGTTGTGGACGGGCAGCAGGTCGTAGTCGTCCATGATCTCGACCAGGTGGGCCGTGCCCACGCGGCGCATCCGGTTCTGCTGGTCGTCCAGCTCCACGATCTCCTTGTTGATGCGCTGGCCCACCGTGCGGATGCGCTTGATGTCCGCGGGGTCGTTTGCGTCCGCCTTGAGGCCGGCCTTGCGCACCACGATCGCCTTGATTTTCTTGTCGCGCAGCACGGTGCCCAGCCCGCCGCGGCCGGCCTGCTTGACGCGCACCTTGCCGCGCTTCGGGTCGTACCAGCTCACGTTGAGACAGCCGATGCGCGTGTGCGCGCTGCCCGCGCCCGCGGAGACGACCGAGATGTTGCGCTTGTCGCCCTCGCCCGTCGAATAGAGCGCGTGCATCTGCTCGACCAGGACGTGCGTGTCGATGGCCTCGGCCGGCGCGGCCTCGACGGTCACGCGGCCTTCGTTGCCGTCGATGAAGATCACGACCTCCTCGCCGGCCTTGCCCTGCACCTCCAGCGCGTCCCAGCCCGCGAGCTTGAGCAGCGGCGCAAAATAGCCGCCCACGTTGCTGTCCACGACGATGTTGGTGAGCGGCGAGATGCCGACGACGAGCGACTTGCCCGTGCCGGGGTAGAGGATCGCGCCGGCCAGCGGGCCGGACGCGATGACGAGCTCGTTTTCGGGGTCGTTCCACTGCGTCGCGCCCGACACCGCGTGCCAGAGCCGCCACAGCCCGAAGCCCTTGCCGCCGACAAAGATATCCTTCATCTGCTGGGTGACGGGCCGCGCCTCGATATGGCCGGTGGCAAGATCGACGTAGAGGGTCTGTCCCGCGTAGCCGCGGTTCACCTTGGGGGTGATGTAGGTGTATTCCGCCAGGGTGCGATGGGCCTGGCGGAGCTGGCTGACTGTATCAGGAGTCAACATTGACGCCTCCTTGGGCATGACGCCCGGCCCCCCGCTCAGCGGGGGAGGGATCGCGGGAGGGGGCAGGGCAGGCTGCCCGCGCCCCCGCTCAAAGCTGTCAGGCTATTATTATAGGGGAAAAGGGCGCCGGCGACCATGACGCAAGTCATGGCCTCGCGCGGGCCGGCTCAGACGATCTCGAACCGGAAGCGGCGGCGGAAGCGGCGCAGCACGCGCAGGATCGGCGCGCCGAACAGGAGGATGAGCAGGGAGTTGCCGGCCGCGCGCGCGATGTCCCACCAGAGCGAGGTCGCCATGTAGAAGACCAGATAGTTGCGCAGGGTCGTCCAGACCGCCATGCCGGGCCGCCAGGTGGTGTTCTCCGGGTCGCTCAGCGCGGGGCCGGCCGCGCCGCCGATCAGGAAGGGCCAGAACCAGATGTTCATGATCGCGCCGAAGAAGAGGCCCAGGAGGCCCCCCCAGACGGCCAGCATGAGCGGCTCCCAGCGCCGGTGGCGGGCCAGTTGGGGCAGCCAGCCGGAGAGCAGGCCCATCCAGCCCGTCGTAAACATCTGATAGGGCAGCCACGGGCCCACGCCGCCGCCGATCAGCGCGGAGACCAGGAGCGACAACACGCCCAGCAGGAAGCCGAACGTCGGGCCGTAGCAGAAGCCGGTCAGGATCGGCAGGACGAAGATGGCGTTGAACCCCGCGGGGCCGGGCACCGCGCGCAGCACGGCGTTGGCCGCGGTCAGCACGCCGAGCACCGCCACGAGCTTGCTGGTCATCTGCTGGCCCGTCATGCTGGTGAAGACCGCCACCAGACAGAGGCCCAACAGCGTGATCGTCAGCAGCGGCGCGTCGTTGGCGTGCGCGATCAGCCCGCTCTCCGGCGCCATGGGCAGGAAGAAGGGGTAGAAGAACGCGGCCAGCCCCAACAGGCTGGCGACCACCAGCACCGCGCTGGAGACGGCCGCGCTCGACCTGCTCGCCAGCCGTTCACCGCCGACATCCGCCAACCTCCGCACGGGGGACGCCGAAACACCCGCTGCAAACCCGGCCCTCTTCAATCTTCCCTCTTTCTTCTTCGATCTTCCTTCGATCTTCAATCGCTCACCGCGCGCAGCACATCTTCGACGACGAGGAAGCGCGGGTCGCGGAACAGCTTGTTGATCTGCGAGGCGAAGACCTGCGAGTCGCTCATCACCTGGCGCGCGGGGCCATCCACGATGACCTGGCCCTCGGCCAGCAGCACGACCCGGTCCGCGCAGGCCGCGGCCAGCTCGACGTCGTGCGTTGCCATGACGATGGTCTTGCCCTCCGCCTTGAGCCCCAGCAGCATGTCGGCCAGCGCCCGCTTCTGGGCATAGTCCAGCCCGCGCGTCGGCTCGTCGAGCAGGATGATCTGCGGCTCAGCGACCAGGATGGCGGCCAGCGCCGCGCGCTGCTGCTCGCCGCCGCTGAGATCGCGCGGGTCACGGTCGGCCAGCGCGGCCAGCCCCAGCCGCGCCAGCAGCACGCGGTCGCTGTCAGGGTCCGGCGGCAGGCCGTGCGACTTGCGCGTGAAGGCCAGCTCCGCGGCCAGCGTCTCGCCGAACAGCAACGCGCCGGGGTGCTGGGGCACGTAGCCGACGTGGCGGATGATCTGATCCATGTCCGCGTGCCGCGTATCCAGGCCCGCGATGACCACCCGGCCCTCGTCGGGCCGGAGCAGCCCCACCATCTGCTTGAGCAGGGTGCTCTTGCCGGAGCCGTTCCGCCCCATCAGCGCGACGAACTCCCCGCCGTGCACGACGAGACTGGCCCCGCGCAGCGCGCTGTGGCCGCCGTATGCGTAGTGCACATCGCGCGCCGCGATGGCCTCCGCCCCCGCCGCGCTGCCGTTACCGTTGGCGGGCCGCGCCGCGCGAAGCTGCGCATCCAGCGCGCGCGCAAAGGGCCGCGCCTCCTTGATGGTCAGCGGCAGCGGCTGCCATCCCAGCTCGCGGCCCAGCTCGACGAGCGGCGGGACCAGCGGCAGTTGCGCCAGCACCGCGCGCGGCTCGTCGATGATCGGCGCTGCGCCGAGCGCGGGCAGATAGAGGATGCGATCGACGTACTGCGCGACGCGCTCCAGCCGGTGTTCGCTCAGGATCACCGTCAGCCCCAGATCCTCGTTGAGATGGCGCAGCGCCACCAACACTTCCTCCGCGGCCTGCGGGTCGAGCTGCGAGGTCGGCTCGTCCAGCACGAGCACCTCCGGCTGCAACGCCAACACGGCCGCGATGGCGACGCGCTGTTTCTCGCCGCCGGAGAGCGTGCCCACGCGGCGGTCGCGCAGCTCGGCGATGCCCATCTGGTCGAGCACCTCCTCGACGCGCTTGCGCATCGTTGCCTGCGGCAGCGCAAAGTTCTCCATCGCAAAGGCCAGCTCGTCCTCCACCGTGTCCACGACGAACTGCGCCTCGGGATCCTGAAAGACGAAGCCGACCAGATCGGCCATGCCCTTCGGGGCCAGCGCGACCGGGTTGCGGCCCATGACGTCGATCGCGCCCGACCATCGCCCGCCGTAGAAATGGGGCACCAGCCCGTCGAGGCTGCGCAGGAAGGTCGATTTGCCCGCGCCGGAAGGCCCGACGACCAGAAGAAACTCGCCGGTGTGCAGCTCGACGGAGAAATCGGCCAGCGCGGGCCGGGCCTGGTCGGGGTAGGTGTACGTGACGTGCGAAAGGGTGATCATCCCGCTTCCCTCGATAGCTCGGTGGCCCGCGGGCGCTTCTCCAGTTGCAGCAGGAGGCCGGGCACGGCCGCCAGCGTCAGCGGCAGGCCCAACAACGGGTCGAAGACCGGCCACGGCGAATCGGGCGGATAGGGGTAGTAGGAGAGC
>MWBF01000240.1 GCA_002068935.1 Chloroflexi bacterium ADurb.Bin325 | reverse complement strand
GGCGCAGCCGTCGCAGGATCTGAGGGGAGACCGCCGCGACTTCGGGGTCGGCCGGGCCGCTCATAGCGCGCTGCGGCCCCGTCGCGGCGGCGATTCCAAATATGGGCGAGAGCGGGGGCGTCCCGCGGCCCTACATGGCTCAGGACGCCCCCTGGCGGCTACATTCGGAGCTCCTGCCGTCTCAGGGTATGTCGAAGTGTCTGCAAAGCGTGGCATAGGCATCCGGCAGCCGGGCCAGGTCGATGATGCAGTTCACGGTCGAGATCGAGGTGCTGATCGCCAGGATGTTGATCTGCTGTTCGGCCAGGGCCTTGAACATGCGGCCGGCGATGCCGGGCCGCTCGCGGAAGTCCGGGCCGAAGATGGCGATGGAGGCCACCTCGGGCTGTGCGACGACCGCGGCGGGCTGTAGCTCCGGCCGCAGCCTGTCGATGGTTTCGAGACATGCCGTCAGGTCTGCCCGGTCCACGCAGATCACCGTTTGGTCGTGGTTTTCGTGGTCGATGACCTGTACGATAAATTGTACGTTGAGATTGCGCCGCCCCAGCGCATCCAGGATGGCCGCCGCGATCCCGGGCCGGTCTTTGACCGACAGGACGCTGATGCTGGCGAGCTGGCTGTTTTGGATGACGCCGCCAACCTTGATCTTTTCGGGCAGGTTCTCCTCGGGCATGAAATCCCTCCGCGTGTTTCGTTTATTTCCCGTCCAGCAGGCGCTCGATCTGGCGCAACAACTCGGCTGGCGCGATCGGCTTGGTCAGGAACGCGTCGATGTGGATGTTCTCGTCGGTGGGAAAGAGCGCCAGATAATCGGTATTGGCGATGGATGTGACCATGATGATCGGTATATCCATCAGCGCGGGGTCCTCGGCCATGCGCTGGCTCAGGGTCAATCCATCCAAGATGCTAGACATAATGACATCCAGCACGACCAGATCGGGCTTGTCGCGGCTCAACACACGCATGCCCTGGTCGCTGTTGCCCGCGCTGGCCGTCTGATAGTCGTTGGCCTCCAGCACGGTTCGGATGTATTCGACGAAGTCCGGGTCGTCGTCGACGATCAGGATTTTGGCCTTGGACATACGTACTTGCTCCCCTAATGCTGAGTGTCTATCGAGAATCCGCTCCGGCTTGCCTCACCCCCTCGGCTCCCCCTCTCCTGACGTTGGGCGAGCCTCCGGCTCGCACGTCAGGAGAGGGGGATGGGGGGTGAGGAGAGCGATCGGATCGCTATAGCTACGCGGCCACGCGCGCGTCGAATTCGCTGCGGAACAGGTTGATTCCCGACGCGATCGGCTCGCACATGCCCGTGCCCATGGGGCAGAAGGTCAGGCCGCTGATGCTGCGCGAGAGATAATCCAGCCGCTCCAGATCCGCCAGCGTGCCCTTGCCGGCGCCGATGGTCTCGAGCGTCTCCAGCAGGCGCACGCCGCCGATCCGACAGGGGACGCAGATGCCGCACGACTCGTGGACGAAGAAGCTCGTGATGCGGCGGATGGCCTCCACCATGTCGGTCGTCTCGTCCATCACCACGATTGCGCCCGTGCCCAGGGCCGAGCCGGCGGCCGCCAGCGTCTCGAAGGCCATCGGCACGTCGAGCTTGTCCGGGGGCAGGATGGGGGTGGACACGCCGCCGGGGATGATGGCCTTGATCCGGCGGCCCATGCGCACGCCGCCCGCGTGCTCGTAGATGATTTCGCGCAGCGGCGTGCCCAGCGGCAGCTCGTAGTTGCCCGGCCGGTTGACGTGGCCGCTGACGCAGAAGATCTTCGGCCCCTTGCTCTGCTCGGTGCCGATGCTGGCGTACCAGGCCGCGCCGCGGCCGATGATGTGCCGGATGTTGGCCAGCGTCTCGACGTTCTGGACGATGGTCGGCTGATCCCACATCCCGATCTGCGCGGGGTAGGGCGGCTTCAGCCGCGGCTCGCCCCGCTTGCCCTCCAGCGACTCGATCATGGCGGTCTCTTCGCCGCAGATGTATGCGCCCGCGCCGCGGTGGACCGACACATCCAGGTCGAAGCCGCTGCCCAGGATGTCCTTGCCGAGGAAGCCGTGCTGGTACGCATCGGCGATGGCCTTGATCCACCGCTTGACGCCGAGGAAGAACTCGCCGCGGATATAGACGAAGGCGCGGTGCGCGCCGACGGCGTAGGCCGAGATGATGACGCCCTCGAGGATGGAGTGCGGGTCGCGCTCGACGATCAGGCGATCCTTGAACGTGCCCGGCTCACCCTCGTCGGTGTTGACGGCCAGGTACTTGACCGGCGCGTCCTGCGCGATAAAGCCCCACTTGACGCCGGTGGGGAAGCCCGCGCCCCCGCGGCCGCGCAGCCCCGAGGCCTTGACCTCCGCGATGACCGCCGCGGGCGCCATGTTCAGCGCCTTGCGCAGCGCCTCGTAGCCGCCGTGCGCCATGTAGGTCGTGATGCGTTCGGAGTTCGGGCGGTTGACGTTCGACAGGAGGACCGGTTGCCACGGGGTCATCTCACACCTCCCCCTGGAGACGCTCCAGGATCGCGTCGATGGTTGCGGGCGTCAGATTCTCGTAGAGATCGTCGTTGATGCGCATGGCCGGCGCGGTGCCGCACGAGGCGAGACACTGGACCTTCTCCAGCGAGAAGCGGCCGTCGGGGGTGGTCTCGCCCGGCCCGATCCCGATCTTGGCGCTGATGTAGTCGACGACCTGGTTCGCGCCGCCGCAGAGATAGCAGGAGAGGCCGTCGCACACCTGGATCAGGTAGCGGCCGGTCGGCTGCATGCGGAACAGGGTGTAGAAGCTGGCGACGCTGTAGACCTGGCCCGGCTCGAGGCCGAGGCGCTCGGCGACGCGCGCGATCGCTTCGGGCGTCAGGACGCCCTCGCGCTCCTGGGCGATGTAGAGCGCGGAGAGGAGCATGGCCTCTTTGGCCGGGTCCACGATGCGGACGCCGGATGGCTGGATGTCTGTGACGTTCATATAGGCTCCCTGGTCTCAGGAGGCTGGCCGGCTGGGGCCGGCGGCGGACGGCCGGGGCGGCTCTGCCGCCAGAAGCCCGGCCACTTCCGCGACGAGTTCGTCGGGACTGACGGGTTTGCTCAGAAAGCGGTCCACCAGCGCGCGCTGTTCCGCCGGCAGAAAGCGGTCTGCGTCAGCGCTGAGAACCGCAGAAACCATGATCAAAGGGATGCGGGCCAGCCGCGGGTCGCCGCGCACGGCGCGCAGCGCGCTGACGCCGGCGAGCTCGTAGGAGATCATGGCGTCCAGCAGCACAAGGCTCGGCCGCGCGTCCCGCATGAGCTCCAGCCCGGCGGGGACGTTGGCGGCCTCACAAACCTCGTAGCCGTGGCTTTCCAGCACGATGCGGACGAACTCGCGGAAGTCCGCATCGTCGTCCACGATGAGAATCCTGGCCGACGGTGACACGCTGGTCTGCTCCTGGCTCAGGGCCGTTCCGGAAAGCGACCCCATGACGCAGCCATAGGTAGCTGGCCCTCGCGGCTGCGGTGGAGAGGCGGCGCCCTGTCGTTGAGGTTCGGTACGGTGATCAGTCTAGCATAAGATGACGCATATCACAAGTAAGCGACGGATGGCCCGACAGCGCCAAGTGGCCGCCCCTTCGACTGCGCCCGCACTGCGTGCGTCGCGTGGCGACGTCCTGCGCTCAGGGCGCTTCCGATATTTTCATTCTATACGGCGGCCCGGGGGCTTCTGCGACAAAAGTCCCTGACGCGGCCGGCCGGCCGGCCTATCATGCCGTCGATGCGACACGACAGGAGGGTGCTATGAAGGCCACCGAAGTGCTGATGGAGGAACACCGCGTCATCGAGCGCGTGTTGGCGAGCCTGGAGAAGGCCGCGGGCGATCTGAACGAGGGCCGGGAGGTGCGGCCGGGCTTCTTCATCGAGACGACCGACTTCATCAAGGGGTTTGCCGACGGCTGTCATCACGTCAAAGAGGAGAACGTGCTGTTTGAGGCGATCGTGCAGGCCGGGCTGCCGCGCGAGGCGGGGCCGGTCGGGGTGATGCTGTCCGAGCACGAGCAGGGCCGCGCATACACGCGCGGCATGCGCGAGGCCGCGCAGCGGCTGGCCGACGGCGACTTTCTTGCACGCGGGGACGTGGTGCGCAACGCGCTGGGCTACGTGGGCCTGCTGCGCCAGCACATCCAGAAGGAGGACGGCATCCTCTTCCCGATGGCCGACCAGGTGATCCCGGCCGCGCAGCAGGACGCGGTGTGGGATGGCTTCGAGCGCGTCGAGCACGAGGAGACCGGCGAGGGCGTGCACGAGAAGTATCTGGCGCTGGCCGAGAAGCTGGAGCGCGAGGCCGGCCGGTAGGGGGCTGCGGCGCGAGGTCTCGGCCGGCGTCTACTGTGTTGCCGGCCGCGCCTCGCGCCCGCTAGCATCTGTTCGCCCGCCGCGCGGTTAAGGCCGCACGTGCCCCGCGCCGATGCCGATCCACTTGTAGGTCGTCAGCTCGGCCAGGCCCATCGGCCCGCGCGCGTGGAGCTTCTGCGTGCTGACCGCGACCTCCGCGCCCAGGCCGAACTGGCCGCCGTCGGTGAAGCGCGTGCTGGCGTTGACATAGACCGCGGCGGAGTTGACCTCGTCCACGAAGCGATTGGCGTGCTGCCAGTCGTTCGTCAGGATGCTGTCGGAATGCTCGGTGCTGTGCGCGTGGATGTGCGCGATGGCCTCGTCCAGGTCGCCCACGACCTTGACGCCGAGCACGAGCGACAGCCACTCGATGTCGAAGTCGTCCTTGCCCGCCGGCACGACCCGCGCGCCCCCGTTATCCGCGGCCAGGATGTCGAGCGCCTCGCCCGCGGCGCGCAGCTCCACCCGGCTCTGCGCGAGCCGCGCCGCCACCTCCGGCAGAAACTCGCGGGCCACCGCACGATGGACGAGCAGGGTGTCGAGCGCGTTGCACACGCTGGGCCGCTGGACCTTGGCATTCTCCACGATGTCGACCGCGCGCTCGAGATCCGCGGTCTCATCGACGAAGATATGGCAGACACCCTTGTAGTGCTTGATGACGGGCACGCGCGCCTGCTCGACGACGGCGCGGATCAGCGATTCGCCGCCCCGCGGGATGACCACATCGACCCGGTCGTCCATCTGAACCAGTTCCCGCACGGCCTCGCGGTCCGTCGTCGCGACAAACTGCACGGCGCAGTCCGGCAGGCCGGCCTCCGCCCCGCCCACCGTCAAGGCCTCGGCCAGGGCCTGGTTGGAATGGCAGGCCTCCTTGCCGCCCCGCAGAATGACGGCGTTCCCCGTCTTGACGCAGAGCGCGGCCGCATCGGCGGTCACATTCGGCCGCGATTCGTAGATGATGACAATGACGCCGATCGGCACGCGCTGCTTGAGGATGACCAGGCCGTTCGGGCGCCGGCGGCGGTTGAGGCAGCGACCGACGGGGTCGGGCAGGTCGGCCACCTCGCGCAGTCCGCGGATGACGCCGTCGATCCGCGCATCGTCCAGGGTGAGCCGCTCCAGCATGGCCGCCGATAGCCCCGCCTTGCGGCCCGCCTCCAGATCGCGCGCGTTGGCGGCCTTGATCAGGTCGCGGCGCGTGTCCACGGCGGCGGCCATGGCGCGCAGGGCGATATTCTTGCGGCG
>MWBF01000239.1 GCA_002068935.1 Chloroflexi bacterium ADurb.Bin325 | reverse complement strand
CTCCTTCATCACCGAGGGCATGTACAACGACCGCAGACTGCCCTGCAGCCGCAAGCGGTCCCAGCCGCTGATTACTCCAGTGACTTTGTCGGCGTGGCGTTGCACAAACTCCGCCACGCCCCGGCCGTGGCCCGCACAGATGTCTTGAGTCTTCACACACCAGCTCTGGCACCGCGGCCGGCGGCCTGCCACTCTCTTTGCCAACCGCCGCGCCGCCTGCTCCCTTCGGTTGCGGCTCGGCCGCGCTAGGATTCTTGCGGTGATCGTCGTCCCGAAGGTGTTCTCCACCATCGCGAGTTCGCGGGTCACCAGTTCCGTCGCGTCGATCAACGCCGTGCGCTCGGCCCTGACCGAGTTCAGCGGCAAGTATGGCATGGTGCCCCTCACCACCGCCAACTCCCGCATCGACGACCTCCTCGTCACCGCGGGCAATCTCGACAATCGGTTTGTCGTGAAGATCGGCACGCAGCCGACTTCGACGCTCGCGACCGGGGCGACCTGGTCGAACGCGACCGGCGCCTGGGTCGCCGCCGGCGGCAGCACGCAGCAGAACCAGTCGCGGGTCATCTGCCTGACCGCGACCGCAACCAATCCTTCCACCGCCAACGGCACCAACTTCCGCCTCAATGGTGGCACGGTGAATCTGCCGACCGGCTCCCGGGTGGTGTCCGCGGTCCTCATGGGCGTGCCGATCACCGAAGCGCGCAACCTTAGCCTGAGCATCGATGGCGAGCCGTTCTCGACGACCGCCGCGCAGGCCACGGCCGCCGACAACAACGGCAAGGTCGTGTATGCGGCGTCCAACGCCACCACGAACGTCTACGTCTATCTCGCCCACCAGTAATCGGCGTACGTGCACAGCCGGTCCCCGCGCAGGCGGAGGCCGGCTGCCGTGTATCCTGACCACATGGGTTTCTTCACTCCAGGTCTGCCGACCAAGCGGCTCGGTGACCGCTTGCTCGATGCCGGGCTGATCTCGGCCAACCAGCTGGAGTTGGCGTTGCGCGAACAGAAGCGCGGCGGCAAGCTGATCGGCACCGTTCTCCAGGATCTGGGTTTCATCACGGGCCCGGCCCTCAGCGCATTCCTGGCCAAGGACGCGCAGACGCCCACCGTCGATCTCGCGAAGATCCCGTTCGATCCGGCGGTGCTCGATCTGTTGCCGTTCGCGTTCTGCAAGGACTCCGGGGTGGTCCCGATCGCCCGCACGGCCGACACGCTCACCCTCGTGATGGCCGATCCGTTCAACGTGGTCGCCATCGACCAGGTCGAGCAGATGACCCAGCTGCGCGTCGAGGTGCTCAACGCCGCCCTGCCGGACATCCTCGACAAGCTCAACTCCGCCAACGACCGCGCCGGCTCGCTCGACAAGACCATCGACGAGCTGATGGCCATCGGCGGCAAGAACGGCGACGACGACAGCTCGGCGCCGATGGTGCGCGCGATCGACCAGCTCATCAGCGAGGCGGTGCGCAAGTCGTCGAGCGACATCCATCTCGAGCCCGACGAGAAGTCGCTGCGCATCCGCATGCGCCACGACGGCGTGCTGCGGCCGTTCATGATGGTGCCGAAGGACCTGCAGGAGCCGTTCACCGCACGCATCAAGGTGCTCGCCAATCTCGACGTTTCGGAGACACGGCTGCCGCAGGACGGCCGCTTCAGCATCACGGTGGGCCGCCGCGAGCTGAACCTCCGCGTCTCCTGCCTGCCCACGATCCACGGCGAGAGCATCGTGATGCGTATCCTCGACAGCGGGGCGCTGCTCATGGAGCTCGCCTCGATGGGCATGCGCGCGGAGGACGAGGCCAAGCTCGCCAAGGCCTGCACCCGGCCGCATGGCATCGTGCTCGTCACCGGCCCGACCGGCAGCGGCAAGACGACCACGCTCTACACCGCGCTCAACTCCGTGAACCGTCATGAGCGCGCGGTCTTCACCCTCGAGGACCCGATCGAATACCGGCTGCCGTACATCCGCCAGACCCCGATCAACGAGAAGATCGGCCTCACCTTCAGCACCGGGCTGCGGACGCTGCTCCGGCAGGACCCCGACGTCCTCCTCGTCGGCGAGACCCGCGACAAGGATACGGCGCAGCTGATGGCCCGGGCCGCGCTGACCGGCCACCTCGTCTTCAGCTCGCTGCACACCAACGACTCCTTCGGCGCGATTCCCCGCCTGATCGACCTCGGCGTGGAGCCGTTCCTTCTGCCCGCGACGCTGCACCTCATTGTCGCGCAACGGCTGGTACGCCGCCTCTGCCCGGTCTGCCGCCAGGCCGTCGAGGACCCCGCGGCGACGCTGCGCTCCTTCAACCTGCCGGTGCCGACCGATCGCGAGCCGACGCTGTGGAAGGCGACCGGCTGCGCGGAGTGTCACAACCAGGGGTACCGCGGCCGCGTCGCGATCTTCGAGGTGCTCGAGATCGACGACGCCTATCTGCCCCTGCTTCCCGAGGGCAACAGCGAGAAGATCAAGGCGCTCGCGCGGGAGCGCGGCATGCCGCTGCTTTTCGACGACGGGCTGCGCCGCGCCTTCCGCGGCGACACCACCCTGGAGGAAGTCTACCGGGTGGCCTTCAACACCTGACCATGGGCGCCTACAGCTATCGTGCGTACAACGCCGCCGGTCGGATCACCACCGGGCTGCTCGAGGCCGAGAGCGTCGAGGCGCTGGAGACCCGTCTGCGGGCCGGGGGCATCTGGCTGCTGGAGGCGCGGGAAGGGCAGATGGAGCAGCGCTCCAGCGTCAGCGGCTTCCGGCTCAAACGCGCGGACGTCATCAACATCTTCGTGCAGATGACGCTCCTGCTGCGGGCCGGCATCACGCTGCCCAACGCGCTCCAGCGGCTGGCGGAGGACAACCGCGACACGCGCTCCGGCGCGATCCTGGACGCCCTGCGCGAGCAGGTGTCGGTGGGCGTGCCGCTGCACCGCGCGATGCGCGAGCACCCGCGGGTCTTCACCCCGGAGGTCACGGCCGTGATCGAGGCGGGCGAGATCAGCGGCCAGCTCCCGGAGGTGTTCTCCAGTCTGCAGGGCTATTTCGAGTGGTGCGACCAGCTGGTGGCGGATGTGCGCCAGGCGCTCATGTATCCGGTGATCGTGATGTGCGCCGCGGGGGCGCTGGTGCTGATGCTCTTCACGCTCGTCGTGCCGAAGTTCGTGGGCCTGCTGGGCGAGCTCTCCCTCGAGGTGCCCACGCTCACGCGGGTCGTCATGTCGATCAGCCATGTGCTGCTGACCGGGTGGCCGGTGCTGCTGGGCACGCTCGTCGGGCTGCCGCTGCTGATGCGGTTCTCCCTGCGCTCGCCGGAGTTCGCCGCCTGGTTCGACCGCAAGAAGATGGATCTGCCCGTCTTCGGCTCGCTGGTGTCGATGATCGCGCTCTCCCGTTTCGCGCACAACCTCGCGTTGCTCTACCGCAGTGGCATCCCGCTGCTGCGCGGTCTGGAGATCTGCCGCAACGTCGTGGGCAACCGCGCGCTCGCCGCCGCGCTCGAGGCGGCGCACCGCGGTGTACTCGAGGGCAAGCCGCTGAGCCGCTGCCTCGCCGCCGACCCGCTCTTCCCGCAGACGCTCATCACGATGATCGCGACCGGCGAGAGCTCCGGCACGCTCGACGTGGCGCTGAACAGTGTCGCCGAATACTACAACAAGATCATCCCGCGGCGCATCAAGGTCGTCTTCGCGATCTTCAACCCGGCGATGATGCTCGGGCTGATCGGCGTCGTGGGCGTCGTGGCCCTGGCCGTGATCCTGCCGATTCTTCAGCTGTGGAACGCCAAATGAAACGCTCCCACAGCCATCCGGATCTCGGCCGCTCGGCGGCGTTCACCCTGATCGAGATGATCGGCGTGCTCGCGATCATGGCGATCCTGGCGAGCGTGCTGGTGCCGAACGTCCTGCGCTCGATGGACCGCGCCGCGGTCCGGGCCGAGGCCGAGACGCTCAAGGCGCTGGGTGAGCAGGTGCGCCAGTACGCGAAGATCAACGGCGCGCCGCCAACGCAGGGGACTTGGGATACCGATCTCGGGACCTTGGCCGACATCGCCTCCGTCGACATCCGGACAAATCGCCGAGGCAACCAGCGGCGCTATGTCCTCGCCGCCGGCTCACCGAGTCCGCGGCTGATGATCATTTCCTCGATGCGCAACGGGCTGGCAATTCCCACCATCAGCGCCGCGCAGTTCCAGACCGTCTGGCAAACCGCGGATCGCGCCGTGCCCGCCGGCTGGGCGGCCTGGACCGCCGTGGCGGGCAGCGGCGAGCAGTTGTTGATCGAGCGCGTCAATCTGCAGGGCATCTACCTGAGCAATCCGGCCCTGGTCACGATCACCTTCAACACCACCGCGGCCACTGCGGTGGGCCGCTACAGTTTCCGTCCGCCGGGCGCCACGGCGGACAGCGGACCGTATGCGATCGTGCCATCGCAGACTTTTGCTCCCGGGACGATCCTGACGCTCTACAGCAACGGCACTGCGAACTACACTTACGCGGTCGGGACGGTCGCGCGGACCTTCGACCTGAGCGGAGCAAACTGGATTCCCCAACCATGAGCGAGCCCGGCAACTTCGTCCCGCCCGAACCCGGCGGCTTCGTCCCCCCGGAGGAGGGCGGTTTCGTGCCCGATTTCCTCAAGGAAAGCGAACCGCCGGCTGCGGAACCGCAGTCGGGCGCGGCCCCGGGCGAGCCTCAGCCTGTGGCGCCGGTGCGTCGCAAGGTCTCGCGCACGAGCAGCGACCAGCTCGGCATCGTCTGGCTGCGCGGCTCGCTGCACATCGGCGTGCGCCGGCAGCGCAAGTCCCTCGGCACCTGGAGCGCGACGGAGCCGGTGCGCACGGTCGAGGAGTTCGCCGCGGCGCTGGACAAGGCGCTGGCCGAACTGAAGTTCGAAGGCACGGATACCTACCTCGTCTATGAGGGCGAGCACTTCACGCACCAGCCGGAGGCCGCGCCCACGTTCTCCGCGGGGGCCGCGAAGGCCTATCTGGACGGGCGCATCGCCCGCTACACGAAGGAGCGCGGGCCCGTGCTGTGGGTCGCCCAGCCGACCATCGGCCCGAAGGGGGAGAAGGCGTTCCTCCTGCACCTGATGCCGCAGGCGTTCTACAACGAGCTGCGGCGCGTCTTCCTGCCCCGCCGGCTCGACCTCACGCGTATCCTGCCGATGGTCGTCCCGCTGCAGCGGGAGATGAACGGCTTCCCGCTGGCGCGCGGCACGCCGGCGCTGGTGGCCGCCGAGTTGGCCGAGGCGACGGTCATCATCGTCGCCCAGTCCCATGGCCCGCTCCTGTTCACCCGCACGATCCTCGCCTCGCTCGAGGAGGCGCCGGAGCGCGTGGCCATCGAGATCAATCGTTCGCTGCTCTACGCCAAGCAGCAGTTCAATGTCTCCGTGGATCGGATCTGGCTGGTGACCCGCACGGGGCGGGCCGCCGAGGAAGTCACCGCCAAGTGCGGCGCGGGCAAGGTGGTGATGGTGCTGCCGACCCAGCCCGACGAGTGGGTGGCGAACGCCGCCCGCGTCGTGCGCAGCCAGCCGGTGAACCTCATCGCCGGGTATCTGCGCCGCAAACGCCGCGCGCAGTTCATCCGCTACGGCCTGATCGCGATCGGCTGGCTGACGATGGCCAACTTCGTCCA